>JBEHYA010000086.1:0-8396 GCA_048498415.1 Pseudomonadota bacterium | reverse complement strand
ACCCGCTGGATTCACGAAAGTGGCGAGCTGGATCTGGCCGGCGGTGGTGGGCGTGGTGGAGCCCGAGGTTTTTACCTGCACTTCGCCGCTGCTGTTGATGGTGACATCCACGGCGCCCGTGGGAATGGTGATCTGCGGCTGGATGGGATAGCCATCAGAGGTCACGATGACGCCTTGCGCGTTCATCTGCAGCGAGCCATCGCGGGTATAGGCGGTGGAACCATCGGGCAGCAACACCTGCAGATAGCCGCGGCCGCTAATCGCCACATCGAGCGGGTTATCGGTTTGCGTCATGTTGCCCTGGGTATTGATGCGGTAGACGGCCGCCGGTTTCACGCCGGTGCCGACCTGAATGCCGGTGGGCACGATGTTGCCGCTGTCGTTGGCATTCGAGCCGGGGCGGCGGAGGTTATCATAAATAAGATCCTGGAACTCGGGACGCATGCGCTTGAAACCCGTGGTACGGATGTTGGCGATGTTGTTCGAGATGATCTCGACGTTGAGTTCCTGGGCGGCCATGCCGGTCGCGCCGATTAACATACTTCCCATCATGATGACTTACTCCTTGTTCAATCGCTTAATCAGTTCACGCGGCCGAGCGTGCGGATGGCGCTTTTCATACGGTCGTTCTCCGCGCTGATCATGTTGGCAACGCGCTGGTAGGCGCGTGAGACTTCGATGATGCGCGTCATTTCAACCACGGGTTTGACATTTGAGCCTTCGATCATGCCCTGGTTGAGCACGGCGGCTTCGTCAATCGTGGGGGTTTCGGTGGCGGTGAAAAAGCCGGCCTGCGTTTCCTTCATGGCGTTTTCGTCGTTGAACGCCAGCACCTGAATTTTGCCGGCATCGCCTTTATCGGTCGAGATGGTGCCATCGCGGCCAATCGCGATTTCGGTGGCTTCGGTGGGAATGGTCACGGCCGAACCGCCGCCGGATAAAACCGGATAGCCATCGGGCGTGACCAGCTGGCCATCGGCGCTGAGCTGGAAGCTGCCCTGGCGGGTGTATTGCGTGCCCTGCGGGGTCTGCACGGCAAAGTAGCCTTTGCCGCTGATGGCGATATCAAGCGGGTTATCGGTTTTAAGCAGCGTGCCCTGCGATGTGTTGCGATAGCTGCCGCGATCCAAGACCATATGATGCGTGGTCGTGGCATTCGGCTTCATCAGATAATCTTCGAACGACACCCCGCGCTGCTTGTAGCCGCTGGTGTTGATGTTGGCCACGTTGTTCGAGACGATCGCCATCTGACGCTCGAGCGCGTCTTGCTGCGATAGCAGTACATAGGTGGCGGATTCCATTTCTCTCTCCTCGGGTCCTGATCTCAGGAATTTTTTTGCGGGTATGCTCCCGCTTGTAAGACTGATATGCAGGCCGCGTGCCAAACCGGATTTTCGTGCTGGCTCAGGTGCTTAGGTGTGATTTGGAGAATCGTTACGCCCGGACAAACACGTATTACGGGGTGGCCTTAAGATCGTTTTTGCCGAGACGGGTAATTAAATCATTGAATCGTAAGTATTTTTTCTTGAAATAAATCATTAACCATGTCTTTGTTAACTTTTCTGCCATAGGATAAATGACGCCCTGGGGCAGTTCAAAACGGGGGATGAAAGCCGTGGCCGACAAGAAAAAAGAAAAGCCCAAAGCGGAAGACGAAGAAAAGAAAGAAGACGACGCGCCGGCTGCGGAAGGCGAAGGCGGCGAAGGCGCGCCCGCGGAAGCGCCAAAGAAAAAATTTCCACTTAAAATCGTTTTGATCATTGTCGGCGTGCTGGTGCTGGTCGGTGCCATTGTGGGCGGCCTGTTTGCCTTTGGCGTCATTGGCGGCAAAAAACACCCAGCAGCGACCGATGATGCCGCGGCCTCCGACAGCGCGACGCCGGGCGGCGAAGGCAAGGCGGCAGAAGCCGAAAAGAAAGAAGATAAAAAAGAAAAGGCCGGTAAATCGGTTTTTTACGACCTTGGGGAAATAATGGTCAATATCAGCGGCGACGGGCGCCGGCAGACCTATCTCCGCCTCGTCGTGCAGCTGGAACTTGAATCGGAAGCCGACAAGGCCGCGATTGAAAATTTGAAGCCGCGTATTATCGATAATTTCCAGACGTATTTACGCGAGTTGCGCCTGGATGATTTACGCGGTTCCGCCGGCCTCTATCGCCTGCGCGAAGAACTTTTGTTCCGCGTGGCGGATGCCGTGCATCCCATCAAGGTAAAAGATGTGCTGTTCCAGCAAATGCTGGTGCAATAAGTATAGAGGGCTGAAATGGCCGAGATGACCGAAGAAGAAAAAATGGCCGCCGAATGGGCGGCAGCCGGCGCGGGTGATGCCGGCGCGGCGGGCGGCGGTGATGATATGGCGGCCGCGATGGGCGGCGAAGCCCGCGTACTCAGCCAGAATGAAATCGATAGCCTGCTGGGTTTTGGTGATGGTGGCGGGGACGATAATAATTCGGGCATCATGGCGCTGGTCAATAGCGCGCTGGTCAACTACGAACGCCTGCCCATGCTGGAAGTCGTGTTCGACCGTCTGGTGCGCATGCTCTCGACCAGCCTTCGCAACTTCACGTCGGATAACGTGGAAGTCAGCCTCGATCAAATTTCCTCAGTGCGTTTCGGCGATTATCTGAACTCCATCCCGCTCCCCGCCATGCTCGCCGTGTTCAAGGCGGAAGAGTGGGATAATTCGGGGCTGATGGTTGTCGATAGCGCGATGATCTATTCGATCGTCGACGTGCTGCTGGGCGGCCGCCGCGGCACCGCCGCGATGCGCATTGAAGGCCGGCCGTATACCACGATTGAACGCAACCTTGTGGAACGCATGGTGCATGTGGTGCTGGCTGATTTAAGCGGCGCGTTTGACCCCTTGAGCCAGGTGACCTGCCGTTTTGACCGCTTGGAAACCAACCCGCGCTTTGCCACGATTGCGCGGCCTGCAAACGCCGCGGTGCTGGTGAAACTCCGCATTGATATGGAAGACCGCGGCGGGCGGCTGGAAATTTTAATTCCCTACGCCACGCTGGAACCCGTGCGTGAACTTCTGCTCCAGATGTTCATGGGCGAAAAGTTCGGCCGCGATTCCATCTGGGAAACCCACTTGGGTAATGAACTATTGCAGACCGATATGAGCATGCACGCGGTGCTCGATGAAGTGACGATGAGCCTTAACGACGTGCTGAATTTGAAGCCCGGCACGTTTGTGCCGCTGAATGTGAAGCCGGACAGCATCGTGGAACTGCGCAGCGGCGAAGTGGCGCTGTTCAGGGGCCGCATGGGCCGGCGCAACGGGCACATTGCGGTGATGGTGGATGAAGATCTTATTCAACGCGCGCGCGACGAAGAACTGGCGAACCGGTAATCCATGATTGGTATTGCGCTCAATATAGTGTGCATCGTTGTTCTGGGCGGCGTGCTGCTATACGCCTTCCGCCTGGAAAAGCGTTTGGCGGAACTGGATAAAAATCGCTTCGCGATGGAAAAATTCCTGGGCGATTTCACAAGCGCGATTGCGCGGGCGGAGCGCGCCATTCATGAACTGACCAGCACGGCCAAAGAAAAAGGCAGCGAAGTGGAACAGGCAGCGGCACGCGCCACAGCGCTCCGCGATGAACTGCACTTTTTGATTGATGCCGCCGATAAGATTGCGACGCGCCTTACCGATCAGACCAGCAGCGCGCAGACCAAGGCGCGCGATGCACGGCCGCCCCTTGCGCCCATGCCGGAAGAAAAACCGGTCGCGCCGAAGCTGCCGGAAGTAAAGCCGCTGGCGGAAAAAGAAAAAGCGCCGGAGAAAAATATTCCGGTATGGACGAAGCCGGCGCCAGTGGGCGCCAAAACCGTGCCGCCCGCGCCGCTGCCGGTGAAACCCGCCGAAGATACCAGGCAGCCCAAGCTCTCGGATGCCGAGCGCGACCTGCAATCGGCGCTGGCCAAGATGGATAAGAGCGCATGAAACTTTTCGCCCGCACCAGCCGCCTGCGCCTTGGCCTTTTTGTGGTGATCTTTCTTGCCGTGCTCATGATGGGCGAGAAGCTGGTGGATAGCGCGCATCTGATTTTTGCCGGCAAGATGCCGGAAATGAACGCCGCCAACGCCGCCGATGCCGACCCGAAAAAGGACGCGGCCAAGAAAGAAGAGCCCAAAAAAGACGACGCCAAGAAAGATGCGCCGTCCGCCGACGTTAAGGCGGATGCGAGCGCAGAAGCAAAAACAGATGCCGCCAAGCCCGCCGATGCGCCGGCGGCGGACGCCAAGGCCGATACGAAACCCGATGCCGCAAAAACGGAAGCCCCCGCCGCCGCACCCGCCGCGCCCGCCCCGGAAGCGGCTGCGCCTGTGCCCGCGCCAACGCCTGCACCGGCGCCTGCCGCCGATAGCGGCGCGCCGGCCGTGCAAGACCCGCAGATGGTCGACCCCGATGCGTATTCCGATGCGGAAGTGAATATTCTAAAGCGTTTATCCGAACGCCGGCAGGAACTGGACAAGCGCGGCCGCGAACTCGATCAGCGCGAAGCGTTGCTAAAAGTTACGGAAAGCCGCGTGGATCGCAAGATCAGCGACCTGAAAGCCATGCAGGCGGATGTGCGCAAGATTATTGGTGAAGCCGACGACAAGCAGAAGGCCGAGATCACCTCGATGGTCAAGATTTACGAGACCATGAAACCCAAGGATGCCGCAACCATTTTAGAGAAGCTGGATATCGACACGCTGGTGAATGTGGTGAGCCGCATGAAGGAAGCGCGCGTGGCGCCGGTACTGGCCGCGATGGATCCGGTGAAGGGTAAAGAGCTTACGTCGGCTTTGATGAACCATAAGCCGCTGCCGACGCCGCCGTAACTTTTTTTACATAGAAAAACCAAACTGGATCCCCGCTTTCGCGGGGATGCCTGTATTCGGCTGACTCGTCATTGCGAGGCGCGCAGCGCCGTGGCAATCCATGTGGGGTCTAAACGAGGGACCGTATGGATTGCTTCGCTGCGCTCGCAATGACGAATGAGTGGCTAATCAGTCTTACCGCTGCAACGGGTTGTCATTGCTTCTGCAAAACAATTTCTGCGTTTGACTGCCGCCGAAACATTCATAGCTTTTTAAGCTGCGCATGCCGGTGAATCCCCCGCTATGCCGGTACAATAAGCATTTATTAAGGCTCGCGGCTTATATCTTAGGCTTCAACTCTTCTGTTTTTCCTGATCCCTTCCTCTCGAGCTGAATTCTGGAGCGCCTGTCATGGCAGTCAATATGGATATGAATGTGCTGGTGGTTGACGATTACAAAACCATGCTGCGCATCATCAGTAATCTTCTCAAGCAGCTCGGCTTCAAGAACATCGGCGAAGCGACCGACGGCACGATGGCGCTGGGTATGCTGCGCGAAAAGGAATACGGCCTGGTGATTTCCGACTGGAACATGGAGCCGATGACCGGTTTGCAGCTTTTAAAAGAAGTGCGCGCGGATGCCAAGCTGAAGGGCATGCCCTTTATTATGATCACGGCGGAAAGCAAAACCGAAAACGTGATCGCGGCCAAGCAGGCGGGCGTGAACAATTATATTGTGAAGCCGTTCAACGCGGAAACCTTGAAGCAGAAAATTGTTGGCGTGCTCGGCGCGTTCTAACCCCTTATAGCGTTTTCGCAAGGAATTTCCCCCATGACCGGCACCACGCCCAATGATCTGCAGAATACGCTGAAAAAGGCCGTTGCCGATTGCGGCGGCACGATCAGCGACACCAATCTGCAAAAGCTGGTGGATAGCGTGATCGCCACCCTGCAGAAAGCGAATGTGAATGTTGAGGTCTTCACGCAGTTGACCCAGCTTTCCGAATACATCGCGAGCAGCCACAAGGAACTGGCGGCCATTCATGCCGATGCGATCAGCGACGAACATATCCCCGCTGCCAACGACCAGCTGGATCAGGTGGTGGGCGCCACCGAAGAAGCGACCAACAAGATCATGGACTGCTGTGACCGGATTAGCACAATCGCGGGCGAACTGCCGGCGGATGCTAACGGCAAGCTGATGGAACAGGTCACCGGCATTTATGAAGCCTGCAATTTCCAGGATATCACCGGCCAGCGCATCACCAAGGTCGTGCGCACGCTAAAGCACATTGAGGGCCAGATTCTCACGCTGGTGAAGTCGCTGGAGCAGATGGGCTTCCAGATGGCCAAAGTCACCGGCCAGAAGCTGGATCTCTCCAAGGCCACCGATCCGGACAAGCATTTGCTCAATGGCCCGCAGGCCGGCGCGGATGCCATCAAGCAGGACGATATCGACAAACTCTTCGGATAACGGCTAGAATACCCCCTCACTTTTGCCTTTTCGAAACAGGGCTTTGGGGGCTTCGGGGTTCTTGGCGGCGTATCTGCAATTACCTGTCATAACGGCGCGTAAACGCTTTGCAATTCAGCGGGCTCTGCTGGTTTTGCTGGCGGCCTTCGCGTGTGTGGCCGCACTGCCCGCCGATGCCGCGACGCGCAAGGTCCCGGCGCCCAAAGCCAGCGCCGCGCCGGCGCAACCCGCCCCCGATGAATTTCCCAAAGTCAGTGTGCGCGTTGGCGTGCATGACGATTTCCAGCGCATTGTTTTTGATTGGCCGTTCGCGGTGGCCTATAGCCTGTCGCAGCATGACGATCTGCTCACCCTGCGGTTTGAAAAGGCGGCGGCGATTGATCTGTCGCCCGCTTCCAAAAAACCGATCACGTTTGTGACGTCGCTGGAACAGAAGGTGGAAGAAAACGGCGTGATCGTGACGCTGCATTTGCAGGCGGGCGTCACCAATGAATCCTTCCAGGACGGCACGCGCATTGTACTGGATTTGAAGGCGCCGCCCGGCGGCTCGCCGGCGGAAACGCCGCCCGCGCCCGCCAATGCGGCGCCCGCGGCTGCGCCGGCAACACCGGCCACGCCAGCCGCCGCGCCGAACGCTGCGCCGAACGCCGCGGCGCCAAGCGCCGCTACGCCGGCTGCGCCCGCGCCCGATGCCGCGCCCACGTCGAAGACGGATGAGACAATTCCGCTGGAAGGCGATAGCACCATTCGCCCCGATGCGCTGTCGCATAACCCATCCGATTATACGCCGCCGCATCTGGAACAGATTGCAGGGGAGCCCGTGCTGCTGATTGCCCTTGATCCCGGCCAGCAGGTGCCGGCGGCCATTTTCCGCCGCGGCGATTTCGTGTACATCGTGTTCGACCGCAAGCTTAGCCAGAACCTCACGCAGATGGCAAAGAGCGTGCCGCTGGTCACGCCCGAAATTGTGCCAACGGAAAGCGGCGCGACGGCCATTCGCTTTTACATGCCGCAGAAGCTGAATTTGCGCATCATGCGCGATGATACGCTGTGGTCGATTTACGCGTCGTCGGGCGTGCCGACGGCGCCCATCAGTTTAACGCCGGTGCCGCAGCCAAGCTATGCGCTGGGCGCGCGCCTGGTATTGCCGCTTTCCAAGCCCGGCGATGTCGTGCGCATGTATGATCCGGAAATCGGCGATCTGCTTCTCATCGTGCCGCTCGTGCAATCGGGGCAGGCGGTGCGCCTGGCTTACGCGTACGCCGATCTTGATTTTATTCCCGCCGAGCAGGGCGTGGTGGTTGCGCCGCGCAGCGATGGCATCGATGTGAAACGCCAGACGGCAGGCATTGAAATCAGCGGCCGCAAAGGTTTGCGCCTGTCGCCGGATGCGGATACCGGCATCGCCACCTCGGATGATGGTACGAGCAATAAATTATATGATTTCCGCACCTGGTACGGCCCGTCGGAAGTGGGCTACACGCTGATGCGCCAGCGCATGGAGCGCGCGCTCTCCGAAATTCCCGTGGCCGACCGCGACCGCATGCGCTTTGACATGGCGCGCTTCGATTTTGCGCGCGGGCACCCGCAGGAAGCGCTGGGCTTATTGAACATGCTGGAACGCGAAGTGCCGGATATCGCGCTGCGTTCGGAATTTTTAGCCTTACGCGGGGCGGTACGCGTGCTGACCCGCGATAGCGAGAATGCCGTCAAAGATTTGGACGCGCCGGATTTGCGCGAGAACAGCGAAGCGCATTTATGGCAGGCGGTCGCCTATGGCCGGCTGCATAACTGGAAGAAAGCGAACGAGCTGTTCGTGGAAGCGGATAGCGTTTTGGGCAAATACCCCGATCCGTTCTTCACCAATTTCTCGATCGCCGCCACGGAGGCCTGTTTGGCCGCCGGCAATAACGTGTTCGCCGCGAAGGTGCTGGACCGTTTGACGCAGCGCCATCCCGAGCTCGAGAACACCATGCCGGCGGTGTATTACCTGCGCGGCGTATTCCTGAGCCAGGCGGGCCATCTAGACCGTGCGGAAGAACTCTGGCGCCGGGCGGAGACGGGGGACGACCCCATGTACCGCGTGCGCGCGACGCTATCGCTGACCGATC
>JBEHYA010000085.1:0-8457 GCA_048498415.1 Pseudomonadota bacterium | reverse complement strand
GCAGCCCCCGACGGCACGGTGCCCGCCATTCATGATGAAGCCCTGCCATCCGCCGGCGCGCTGGTGGCGCCATCGCCCGATGCCCGGCTGGTGGAAGACTGCAACCCGCAGGGCTATGTGGGGCGGCGCCTGTTGCGCGCCGGTGAAAAGCGCGGCACCAACGGCAACGAGATCGACCCGCATGAAATTCATCAGCCGTTGCGGATATTGTTTCCGGATTCCATCCGCACCATGGATTTTAGCGCGCGCAGGCTGAACCTGCTGGTGGATAAAGAGACTTATATCGTGACGGAAGCGCGCTGCGGCTAAGGCCGGTTAATGCACGGATTCGTGCAGGCGGTGCAGTAAATAGCTGGGATCCTGGCGCCAGGTATGGATCAGGGAGACGGCGGTAGGATAATCCAGCTTATCGAAAACGGCGATGGCCTGCGAGAGTTCGCGCGGGTTGACAATCTGCTCCCCATCGCGCGCGCCGCGGCTGAGCAGGAACATGGAAACGAAATTCGGCTTCTCGACTTCCATGGCGCGGCACAGCACCGCGAATGAACGCCCGCCGTCTTCCGTGATCATGCGTTCGACCAGCAGCGCATCCATCTTCGTTTTGTGCGCAACCAGAATGGCGTATAGTTTAAAGAAGCCCATGCGCAGCGCCTGGATCATGACGCGCGGGGATACCGCTTCGCGCTCCTCCAGCCACTCGGCGATGCGCACCATGGCAAATTCATCGCCGCGGTCTGATTCAATTTTGGACAGCAATTCGTTGACCGAACTTTCCAGCGCGCTGTCGGCCTGGCCGCCGTTAATATTAAAGCGCTTGATAACCTGGCGGCGCAGCTCTGTCTTCAGCCACCAGATCAGCTTCATCGACATATCGCGTGTAAGCTCAGGCCGGTTTATCAAGGGTTCATGCAGTTTGTGGCCGAAACGCGCGGCTTCAATCAACACGTTCATGGCGTGCGAGGAAATCTTGGCGCCAAGATTTTCGGCCACTGTCGCCATCACCGTAATTTCACCCGTGGCAATCAGCGCATCGACAACCGCTTCATTGATCGCCTGACGTTCGGCGACCGCATGCGCGTGCTCGCCGCCATAGGCTTCGACCACATAAATCAGATCGTCGTCCTGCAGCAGCGGATTGTTTTTGAGAATGGGCGCGGCAACATCGGCGCTGGCATCGCTGGCCAATGTGATCAGCACGCGGTGCGAGACACCGGGCGAGTTCGCCAGTTTTTCTGCGAGCATGCGTTTGACATCGGGCGATGTTTTACCAATCAGCTCGTCGATGATCTGGTTGACCATCTCTTGTTCGCGAGGGCTTAGCTGGGTGCTTTGCTGAAAAACGTCACTTAGCAGGCTGGCCAGACGGATGCGCGCAGGCTCTGTGCGGTCGAGCGCCAGCGAGAAAATCTCGGGCAGTTTTTGCGCAATCGAAACGTCCATAAGATCCGCCATTAATAGGCCTAAATCCTTAACTATTTCGGTGATATCACCCGCTGGGTAAACAAACTCTTTAAAAGTGCAAAGCTTGCAATATTTTCGGCATTTTCTTGGTTAAATTCACAGAATTATCCACACAAAATCGTACGAAAAAAGACAGTGAAAACGACGCCAAAAATCAGGTCATTTCGCATACTAATCGAATAGTACAACATGGTTGATTTTTTAGTTTTGCCATTTTTCCCGTAATTGCATTCAATTGTAATCATTTCAACGGGATAGGGGGCAGATAAAACGCATGACCTTTACTGTATTATCTGCCACAACGACCCGGCCTTCCTGTATGCACCCTGAAATCCTCGCGACCATCCGATTCCCATGAGCCAGCAGCCCACACTTCCATTGCGCATCGGCACGCGCGGCAGCCCGCTGGCACTTATTCAAACCAACATGTTCATCGATACCCTGCGCGCCAGCTTTGACTGGGCGCGGGATTCCGATGCCGTGCAGATCATCACCCTCAAAGCCTCCGGCGATCATGACCCATTAAAAGAGGGCGAGCAGCATTTGCGCGACCGTGGTGGCAAGGGCCTGTTCACCAAGGAACTGGAAGAAGCCTTGCTGGCCGGCACGATTGATGTGGCCGTGCATTCCATGAAGGATATGCCCACCTGGATGCCGGAGAAACTCGCAATCGCCGCCGTGCTGCCGCGCGCGGATGTGCGCGATGCGTTCATTAGCAATGTGGCCAAAGATATTGCCGGCCTGCCGCAGGGCGCCAGCGTGGGTACCTCCAGCCTTCGCCGCCAGTCGCAGCTTTTAGCACTGCGGCCGGATTTAAAAATCATGCCGTTCCGCGGCAATGTGGATACACGGATCAAGAAGCTGGAAGCCGGCCAGGTGCAGGCCACTATTCTTGCCGCCGCCGGCCTTCTGCGCATGGGCTTTGCGCAAAAGATCACGGCGTTCATCGAACCCGAGCACATGCTGCCCAGCCCCGCGCAAGGGGTTATCGGTCTCGAGACGCGCCGGGCTGACGACGCATTGAATGCGATGCTTTCAAAAATAAACTGCGCCACGACATTTGCGATGATGACGGCGGAACGCGCGATGCTGGAAGTGCTGGATGGGTCGTGCAATACGCCCATCGGCGGCCTGGCGGCTGCCCAGGATGGCCGCCTGCATTTGCGCGGGCTGGTGGCCAGCGAAAATGGCACGGGCATCTGGCGGGCCGAAGGACACGGCGTAGATGCCGTTGCGCTGGGCCGTGAAGTCGGGCGCATGCTGCGCGTAGCGGTGCCGCCGGGCATTCTGCCATCATGAGCGCGCCCCTTATTCTTGTAACCCGTCCGGAATCCGAAAGCGCGGAGACGGCCGAAGCTTTAAAGAAGCGCGGTTTTACCACGCTGGTTGATCCCGTGCTGGCCATCAAAGCTTTGGAATGGCGCGAGCCGGACTGGACGAAGATCGCCGGCATATTTGTGACCAGTAAAAATGCGTTGGCAGGTTTTGACGGGCATTATATCCCGAAAGAAAAAATGTTTTTTATCGTCGGCGACCGCACCAGCCAGGCGTTGCGCGCGAAAGGCTACGTGCATGTGACGGGCACGGTGGAACGTTCGGATGATCTGCCGGCACTCGCCCGTTTGCAACATAAGCCGAATGCTGGCACATTCATTCATCTCACCGCGCCGCATAGCCACGATGGGTTTCATGCTATCCTTGCGGCGGAAGGCTTTGATATTCAGCGCATCCATGTCTATGAGGCGGTCGCTGCGCATGATTTCCAGCTGGGCACGCTGGATGCGCTGAAGCTGGGCACGCTGGCCGCGGCGCTGTTCTATTCCGCGCGGTCGGCGGAGATATTTCATGAACTGCTGGCCAAGAATCGCCTGACCGAAAAAGTCGCCCGCATGCAGGCCGTGTGCCTGAGCGATGCGATTGCGGCGAGCTGCACCGCGCCGTGGCAAAAGGTGCTGGTGGCCGAGCGGCCGACGCAAAAACACCTGCTGGATTGTCTTGCCAACGCCATGAACCCCGCGCAATCTTCCACGTAACAGGGAGCCGCCCATGTCTGAAGACCGCACCGCGCTAATGCCGCTGCCACGCCCCGCCGCCAAAGGCGCGCTGCGGGCGACGCTTGCATTCATCATGGCATTCGTGGCGCTGGGGCTCTCAAGTTATACCGTGTGGGTGCAGTCGGAAACGGAACCTCGCGTGGTGGTGCCGCTTATCTCCGAAGGCACGGAAGGCAGCCCGCTGCAATCCCGCATACAGGCACAGGAAAATGTGAACGCCACGTTGGCGGCGGAAGTGGGCAAGCTGCAGCAGGAAATCGATGCGCTGAAGGGCGAAGGCGCGGCGCCGGCAAAAGAAAACCCGGTATCGGATGCGAAGCTGGATGAACTCAGCCAAAGCGCCAGCGCACTGGAAAAGAAATTACAGGAAAGCGAAGCGCGCCAAGCCAGGGCGCTGAAGGTTTTTGCGCTGTTGCAGGCTATTCGCCAGCGCATGCAAGATGGCGCCGCGTTTGATGCGCCGCTTGATGAGTTGGCGCTTCTTGCGCCCAGTGGCGATGCGTCCATTACGGTTCTTAAAAACTATCAGGCCGATCCCACGCCGGATGCGGAATTGCTGGGCCGCTGGCAGCGCATTTCAGCCGATCTCGCCACGCAGGCCAAAGTGGCGGGCAGCAAAGACGTGCTTGATAAGGTTAGCATTCAATTGCAAAAGCTGGTGACCATTCACCCCAAGGGTCAAGCCGCTGCGCCGGTGCCGGCCACGGCGGGCATTGATAAGGCGCTCCGTGAACAGCGTTTTGATGCGGCGCTGACACAGGCAGAAAGCCTGAATGTGCAGAACCAGGCCGACTTTGCCGACTGGCTGCAAAAGCTGCGCCTGCGCGCCGCGGCGGAAAAAGCGGTTGCGGGTTTGCAGGATACGCTGGTGGCGCCGCCGGTGCCTGCGCCTGCCGCCACGCAAGCACAATAGGCGCGCCCGGATGTTCCGCCTTCTCTGGTTCATCATCAAACTGCTGGCGGTTGTGGGCCTTGCCATTTTTGTGGCGGAGAACGGCGGGCGCGTCACGCTGGAATGGGGCCGCTATGTGATTGAAACCTCGGTGCTGGTGCTGGCGGGCGCCGTGCTGGCGCTGGTGATTGTTGCCATCTACACCACCAAGGCGATGGATGCGGTTGGCTATACCTCGCGCCTTATTCAAATGCGTGGGCAGTTGCGCAGGCAGCGCCACGGCCAGGAATTGCTGGCGGATGCGATGAATGCGGCATCCTTAGAAAAAAGCAAACGCGCCGCCACGCTGCTGGGCAAGGCCGAAAAGCTGCTGGGCCGCACCGCGATTGTCGATGTGGTGCGCAGCCACGCCGAGCCCGCCGCCATCGTGGCGGGGCCGGTGGCCGAATTCACGTCTTCCCACGCATGGCGCGCGGCGATTGAACAGAAAATGCTGGCGGGGAATTTGCCGGAAGCGAGGGCGATGGCCGAACGCTTTGCCGAACTCAATCCCGGTCTGGCCCTTGCCAACCGCATGCTGTTCGATATTTACATGCGCCAGTTCGAATTTGAAAAAGCGCTGGCGCGGCTGGATCATTTGCGCGGCGCCGGCGGCATGTCGCGCCAGGAACTGCGCAATGCCCGCGCGGTGCTGTTCGCCGAACGCGCCCGCCACGGCTTGATGGATGGGGAGCGCAGCGAAGCCTTCGAATGGGCGATGCAGGCCGACCGTTTGCGCCCCAGCTGGGTGCCGGCGCTGTTGCAGGCAGTAAAAGCATTGGAAAGCCAGAACCGTGCGCGGGAAGCCGCCGGCCTCATCGAGCGCGTATGGGGCGATGCCGCGCACCGGCAACTGGCGGATGAATATCTATCGCTCCGTACCGGCAAGAACGCCCTGCAAAAAGCACAGCAGGCGGAAAAGCTGGCCAAGAAAGCGCCGGATCATCCCGCCACTTTCTATCTTTTGGCCAAGGCTTATATCGGCGCGGAACTCTGGGGTCAGGCGCGGCAATATGCCGACCGTTTAGTAGCATCCGAGCCCAGCCGCGCGGCTTATGAACTGGTCGCCGCCACTGAAAGCGAGAAAGGCGCCGCGCCATCACGGTTGCAGGAACTGGCCAAACGTGCCGCCGATGCCCCGCCGATGGATGCGTGGATCTGCAAAGCCTGCCACCAGCCGCATGCCGAATGGCAAGCCATCTGCACCGCGTGCAATAAGTTCGATACGCTGGCGTGGGAAAAACCGCTTTATTTAAAATAGAAACCGCGGCTTTCTCACCCGTCATGCCGGCGAAGGCCGGCATCCACGATAGGCCATAAGACAAAGATTATCCTGTTTGGCTTTCCGTGGATCCCGGCCTTCGCCGGGATGACGACATAAAAAAAGCCCCGCCGGTTAAGGCAGGGCTTTTAAAAGTTGGCTTCTAACCGTTAGTTCCGCGAACGGCCCATGAAGCTGAGCAGGAACTGGAACAGGTTGATGAAGTTCAGATACAGGCTAAGCGCGCCGGAAATCGCCATTTTACCATTGGCTTCCGTGCCGTAGCCTTCGGCGTAGCTGTGCTTGATGTTCTGGGTATCCCAAGCGGTCATGCCGGTGAAAATCAGCACACCCGCCACCGAGATGGCGAATTGCAGCGCGCTGGAGTGCAGGAAAATGTTCACCAGGCTCGCCAGCACAATGCCGATTACGCCCATGATCAGGAAGCTGCCGAACTTGGTCAGATCCGTTTTCGTGGTGTAGCCATAAAGCGCCGTGGCGGCAAACGTGCCGGCCGTCACAAAGAACGTGCTGGCGATGCTTTCACCCGTGTAAATCATGAACACGGTCGCCATGGAAATACCCATCAGGGAGCAGAAGCCCCAGAACATGAGCTGCAGCGTCGATAGCGAAGCCCGCATGGCCGCGTAATTCATGACAAAGATATAGACCAGCGGCGAGAAGATGGCGATGAAGCCAAGCAGCGTCGGCGCCACACGGCCGGTTTCGTTCACGGCGTAGAAAATGTGCATCAGCGCCGGCTGGGTGGCGATCAGCCACGCGACCAGGCCGGTAAGGCCCACGCCCAGACCCATATAATTGAACACGCGGATCATATGCGCGCGCAGACCCTGATCCAGCGTAACGCCGGCGGTTTGGCTGGCGCTGTTGAACGGGTTGAAACTCATTGCTTTAGTCCTCCAAAAGATCACCGCCGAAGATCATCCCCGGCATATGATTTCTACGTGAACTATATGGTTATTCTTGGGCAGGCTTCAAGCGTAATTGGAAAATACGTAAGTATTTCAATTAAGTAATCCCATCGCCATACGGCTGAAAAACCGCTTCGCGAAGGGCAGGCGATTCACGACGCCAAGCCCGAACTGCCGCGCCCACTTTAGCGGCGCGATGTTGTTGGAGAACATTTTCTCCAGAACGTCGGTCGCCATCATGAAGGTGAAGTGGTCAAGATGGCGCGCGGCGCTGTAATTGGCAAAATCTACCCTGCCGCCCGCTACAATTAAATTGGCGAGCGTGGCGACATCGCGGAGCGATAAGTTGAGGCCTTGCCCCGCAATCGGGTGCATAGCGTGCGCGGCTTCGCCAATCAGCACCAGCCGGCCTTTATACAGCTCATCCGCCAGCATGAAGGTGAGGGGATAGAGCATGCGTTTTGAGGCAAGTTCAATTTTGCCGACATGCGCGCCGCCGCGTTCAATGAGGCGCTGGAGGAATTCATCTTCCGGCATATTCAGCAGGGCCTCTGCGGTTTCCGGGCTTTCCGTCCAGACAATCGATGAACGGTTTTCCGACATCGGCAGCATGGCAAAGGGGCCGGCCGGGTAGAAATTTTCAATCGCAAGGCCGTTATGCGGCTTGGCATGGCGGATGGTACACACCAACGCGCTTTGGTTATACGACCAGCCATGGGTTTTGATGCCCGCCAACTGCCGGCAGGTGGAATTGCGGCCATCAGCGGCAATGAGAAGCGGGGCGGAAAGCTCTTCGCCGTTATCCAGCATCACGGCGATTTCATCCGGCCCATTGTTCAGCGCCGTGATCGCGCGGCCATCAATCAGCGTAATATTGGGTAGTTCCGCGATGCGTTCGAACAGGCCCTGACGGAAATAAAGATTATCGATGATAAAGCCGAACGGCGCGCCTTCCGGCGCTTCAAAATCAATTTTGGGCCGTGCATGCTGGTCGGCCACCACAATATCGGAAATGGGGCTGGTATGGGGTTCCAGCTTCGGCCACACGCCGCATTCTTCCAGAATGCCGCGGCAACCATAGGCAATCGCCGTGGTGCGGCCATCATGCGTGGGTTTGGCGAAGACCTCGCGGGGCTGGCGCTCGATGATCGCAACGTTCAGGCCGGCATGGCCAAGGCGCGCGGCCATGGCGAGGCCGGCTAATCCGGCGCCGGCTATAAGCGCATCATAAGGGCGGGCAAGGTTGCTTTTTTGAGCTGCCATGATTAAAACTTGTAGCTGCCTTTTTGGAGTTTCTCACCATGAAAATGATTATTGCCGTGATTAAGCCGCATAAGCTGGATGACGTGCGCGAAGCCCTGATCAAGCTTGGCGTTAGCGGCATGACGGTGACCGAGGTCAAGGGCTACGGCCACCAGAAAGGCAAAATCGACATGTATGAAGGCCCGGAAGCCGCCACCGGCTTCGTGCACAAATTAAAGCTGGATGTTTGCGTGGACGATACGCTGAAAGATAAGGCCGTGGATGCCATTATGAAGTCGGCCGGCAGCGGCAAGGTCGGCGACGGCAAGATTTTTGTCTATAACATCGAAGACGTCGTGCGCATCCGCACCGGCGAAAAAGGCGCGGCGGCAGTGTAATGATGCGGCGCCTCGCTCTCCTTTTATTGCTGCTTCTGATGCCGTGCATGGCCATGGCGCAAAGCCCCGCTGTTGCGCAGAAGGTGCAGCAGGCGGTGCAACAGACCCAGGCCGCGGTGGATGAAGCCGCCGCCAAGAAGGACGAAAAGAAACTCACCCCCGACCAGATCAACACGCT
>JBEHYA010000084.1:0-8875 GCA_048498415.1 Pseudomonadota bacterium | reverse complement strand
CGGGGTTAAGGAATGTCCGGCCGACGATCATCGTGGGCGTGCGACCGACGAAGATGACTTTCCCTCCGGCCGCGGCGAAGGCCCGCAGCCGCTCCAGCAGAGCGTGCTGGAGCGTCAAAATTTGCGATGGTGTCTTCAAGACTGCGCAGGCTAAGCGTGGGCACCGTGGGCTTTTGTGTTTCCCCGTTGTTATCCGCGCCTGACCTGGCGGGCTGGAGGCGCAGGTATTCTTCAAAATGCCGGGCAACCAGGGCGTTGTGAGTGGTTATGCCGGCATGCAGGGCCTGCATGGAAGCCAGCGCCGCGGCATGGACATCTGTGCCTTTCATGTGGCCATAAATATCCATGATCATGTCGAGCATGTCGCGGTCGACCACGGCGGGCTGTATGCCGTTCAGATATTCAAGAATAGTGACGCCGGGGAAAGGGGTTTCATAGCTTAACGCGCACGCATCGCTGGCCAGTTTGTTGGAACGCCGGTATTCGGGCGTATCGAGGATATAGGCGGGCGTGATATCGGCCTGCAGGGCCCGGATGGCGGCACGCGCGGCATCATCCATGATGGTAGGAAGGGTTGCTGAATGTGGGTCAGGCCGGCTGCCGCCGCCATCGGCCTGCGGCTGCTGGGCGATCTGCTGATAGGTTTTATCAAGCGCCAGGGTATCGGATGCGTCGCTGCTGCGGCCGGTGAGCCGGCGCATGGTTTCAGAAAAACTCAACACTGTATTTGTCCTAATTTTTTCGTCTCGTGAGACGATGTGCATCTGGCAGATGCGCTGTGGGGCCTTACCTTTAAGGCAAATCACAACTGAACCGGCCATCCAGACCGGCGTGGGGAGCAACTTCTTACGCCCCGGCGCCGGCCCTTTTCAAGCGTCCGCCATAAAGATTCCATGACTTTTAACGCGGCCGTTGCAGCTTCACCCAAAGGGCCATTTTTGCCGGGGTGGATTGCCTTTATTACGCATCGGCATCGGCGCCTTGTGGATAAGCGGTATGGTAAACGATCCGCCCGCGGCGCCCGCATTTTGCTAAAACGGCGTTTAGTGGTTTTGCGGTCACAACGCTGTGGCCCCAAGGTTTCGGCGCGGGTTTTGCAGGGGCAAATCAGGGCTGATTATGGTTGTACCCGGCCTTGAAGCTGTTAGGCTTTAAACCCATATCTATGAGTAATTGGGGCTAAAAATTAGGATTTAGGCCATAAACGGCAGGTATCCTGAATAATACGGCTTCGGTTTTTCATTCCGCTATTTCCAGGATTTTCATGCAAGGCTCGTCCGATTCACTTTATCCCGTTTTACCGCTCCGCGACATCGTCGTTTTCCCGCACATGATCGTGCCCCTGTTTGTGGGCCGCGAAAAATCCGTGCGCGCACTGGAAGACGTGATGCAGGATGACAAGCACATTCTGCTGCTCACCCAGAAGAACGCCGGGCAGGATGACCCCGGCATCAATGATCTGTACGAAACCGGCACGGTGGGCACCGTGCTGCAACTTTTGAAATTGCCGGACGGCACCGTGAAGGTGCTAGTGGAAGGCAATTTCCGTTCCAAGGTCACCAAATTCGTCGACCGCGTGGATTTCTTCCAGGCGTTCGCCAAGCCCATCAACGAGCCCGAAGCTGATGCGACCGAGCTGGAAGCCATGCTGCGCGCGGTTGTCTCGCAGTTTGAGCAGTACATCAAGCTCAACAAGAAAATTCCGCCGGAAGTTTTGGTCTCAATCAACCAGATCGATGATCCCGCCAAGCTGGCTGACACTATTGCCTCGCACCTCGCCCTCAAGATTTCGGAAAAGCAGGGCTTGCTGGAGACGCCATCCGTCAATGAGCGGCTGGAGAAGATTTTCGGCTATATGGAAGGCGAAATCGGTGTATTGCAGGTCGAAAAGCGCATCCGCAACCGCGTCAAGCGCCAGATGGAGAAGACCCAGCGCGAATATTATCTGAACGAGCAGATGAAGGCCATTCAGAAGGAACTGGGCGAAGGCGAAGACGGCAAAGACGAAGCCACGGATCTGGAAGAAAAGATCAAAGCCCTCAAGATGCCCAAGGACGCGCGCGAGCGTTCGCTGGCGGAAGTCAAAAAACTCCGCAGCATGTCGCCGATGTCGGCGGAAGCAACGGTGGTGCGCAACTATCTGGACTGGATGATCAACATCCCCTGGAACAAGCGCACCAAGATCAAGAAAGACATTAAGGGCGCTGAGAAGGTTTTGAATGCCGATCACTACGGCATGGAGAAGGTCAAGGAACGTATTCTTGAATACCTGGCCGTGCAGCAGCGCTCCGCCAAGCTCAAAGGCCCCATTCTTTGCCTCGTCGGGCCCCCCGGCGTTGGTAAGACATCGCTGGGTAAATCGATTGCGAAGGCCACGGGCCGTAACTTCGTGCGTATGTCGCTGGGCGGCGTGCGCGATGAAGCGGAAATCCGCGGCCACCGACGCACGTATATTGGCTCCATGCCCGGCAAGGTTATTCAGGGCATGAAGAAGGCCAAGTCGTCGAACCCGTTGTTCCTGCTTGATGAAATCGACAAGCTGGGCGCGGACTGGCGCGGCGATCCGTCGTCGGCGCTGCTCGAAGTGCTGGATCCTGAACAGAACAGCAATTTCAACGATCACTATCTGGAAGTCGATTACGACCTCTCAGACGTGATGTTCGTGTGCACGGCCAATACCATGCGCATGCCGCAGCCGTTGCTGGATCGTTTGGAAATCATTCGCCTTTCGGGTTACACGGAAGATGAAAAGATTGAAATCGCGCATGGCCATTTGATTGACCGCCAGGTGAAAGCCAACGGCCTCAAGAAAACGGAATTCGCGATGTCGGATGACGCGCTGCGCGACCTTATTCGTTACTACACCCGGGAAGCCGGCGTGCGTAACCTGGAGCGCGAGCTGGCGAACCTTTGCCGTAAAGCGGTGAAGGAAATCCTGATGAAGGGGCTGGATAAGGTGAATATCAGCCGCCGCAATCTGGAAAAATACGCCGGCGTGCGCCGCTTCACCTATGGCGAGAGCGAGAAGGAAGATCTGGTTGGTGTGACCACCGGCCTGGCATGGACGGAAGTGGGCGGCGAAATCCTGCTCATTGAAGCCGTGCTGCTGCCGGGCAAGGGCCGCGTGATGACCACGGGTAAGCTGGGCGACGTCATGAAGGAATCCGTGCAAGCCGCGGAAAGCTTTGTGAAATCGCGCGCGCTGACCTACGGCATTCGCCCGGGTTCCTTCGAGAAACGCGATATCCACGTGCACGTGCCGGAAGGCGCAACGCCGAAAGATGGCCCTTCGGCGGGCGTGGCGATGGTCACTTCCATTGTCTCGGTGCTCACGGGCATTCCCATCCGCAAGGATGTGGCGATGACGGGTGAAATTACGCTGCGCGGCCGCGTGCTGCCCATCGGCGGCCTGAAGGAAAAACTTCTGGCGGCCTTGCGGGCGGGTATCAAGACCGTGCTGATCCCCAAGGATAACGAAAAGGATCTCGCGGAAATTCCTGATAACGTGAAGAAGAACCTGAAAATTATTCCGGTCTCTTCGGCGGAAGAAGTGCTGCACCACGCGTTGGCCTCTGCGCTTGTTCCCATCCAGTTGTCGGAAGAAGAAAAAGCGAAGATTGAAACCAGCGCCGCCAAGCCGGAAGGCGAGGACGACGAAGTGATGCGCCACTAAATTTAGTAATCAAAAGCAATACGGAATCACCGCCCCGGTCCCACAAATACATGTGTGGCCGGGGCGTTTTTTGTGCGTAAACAATGAGATTCCCTGTTTTCGCGCTTGCGAATAGCACAAGGGCGGTCTTAATCTTTACGCATACGTTTTTATCAATCGCCGGGGCGGCGCTCAGTTGCCCACGCGATATGCAGGATTCAGGGAGCCCGATTTAAAATGAACAAGAGTGAATTTGTTGCCGCCGTTGCCGATGCCGCCCAGATGTCGAAATCCGATGCCGAACGCGCGGTAGATGCCTTCATGAACGTTGTGAGCAAGCAATTAAAAAGTGGCGGCGAAGTGCGGCTGGTCGGTTTCGGCTCCTTCGAAGTGCGCACGCGCGCGGCATCTGAAGGCCGCAACCCGCGCACGGGCGAGACCATCAAGATCAAAGCCTCACG
This sequence comes from Pseudomonadota bacterium, assembly GCA_048498415.1. GTDB lineage: Bacteria > Pseudomonadota > Alphaproteobacteria > UBA9219 > RGZA01 > JBEHYA01. The sequence continues at coordinate 4,762 of JBEHYA010000084.1, read as the reverse complement.
CCTCCCGCGCTTCAAAGCAGGCAAAGCGCTGAAAGATGAAGTGAACGACGGCGGGAAGAAGTAAGCCGCGTTACGGCTTTATACAAAGCTGGTTGCGCATACCGTCCAGCGCGTCTTTTTTGACATGGGCCAGGGTATCGGCCAGCGGGGTGCCGTTTTTCCCGGCCTCATATATCTTTAGTGACTGGTCGAAGTTTTTGACGGCCGTGTTGAGATGCGCATCGACATATTCGAAGGCCATGCGCGTCGCATCGTTCATGGTGATATTCGCGCCTTTGAAGTATTCCGGGTCGCGCTTATCCAGATTAGATAAAACGCCGCGAATGGTTTTATCGGTGCTATAGACCGCATTCATGCCGTTTTCCACGCTTGTCAGCGCGCGGGCATTGGCGAGATCGTTCATAAAGCCGCGCAGGCGCTTATCGCCGGGGTATTTATTGGCGAGGTAAATGATCGCCGCTACATCCGCCACGTCTTCCTTCAAGCCCAGCTCCACGCCGCTGCCCGGCAGCATGGCATTGGCTTTTTGATCGAGCGCGGCGACTTTATCGGGAAAGCGCAAATCGGCGATCAGATGCCCGCCTTCATGCACGCCGGCGAAGAGGCGGTAATAGGTGGGATCAAGGATTTGTGTTTTGGTGCCGTCGGTGCAGGAAATTTTTCCCGCGCCCGCCGCCTGCGACGGGCTGAGCCCGACAAGCGTTTTGGCGCTGGCACTATAACCGCCGTGCAGCGTGGGATGTGCTTTGACAAACGCTTCATCCGGATAAAGCCGCGACAGGTCGCGCGTGAACGATATATCGGCCGTCGCATCAAAAAATTCCTTTTCAATGCGCGGCAGATCCGCTGTCACAAAAATGGGGCTGGGCGTATAGGGTAAGGCAGTGGCCATGCCGGGAAGTATAGGGAAGAGGCCTTAAAACATGCTTTCCGGCCGGTTAAGCCCTTGTTTGGCAGGCTTTTCATCGCTTGCATTGAGGCCGGGTTATTCGATAGATTGCGCGCTATCCTTTTTTTAAGGGCGATTAGCTCAGCGGTAGAGCATCTCGTTTACACCGAGAGGGTCGGCGGTTCGAAACCGTCATCGCCTACCATTACCAGTAATACCCGCCGTGAATCCTCTCGGAATTTAGTTAGCGCGCTTCGCGCGCGGGGAGGGTCGGCGGTTCGAAACCGTCATCGCCTACCATTTTTATCATTCGCTCTGCGCGTGCCCGCGCTTGAAAAGCGCGGGGTGCGCAACCGCTCGGATGAAAGTGCGCATAATTTTAGAATCATATTTTAAGGAATTTCTATGTCCCACCACGAAACCCCCGTTCTTTCCATTGATGCCCAGGCCGCGCTGTTCGGGCCGAAGTGGGATGTGATTACTATGGCCATGGGGCGGGCGTTGAAGTATGCGACCGAGATGTATGGCGAAGAAGCCTATGCTGCTGATCGCGCGCTGTTTCAGGCCAAGGTGAAGCCAATGCAGGATGGCGTGGATGGCCTGCGCGGTAAATTCAAGTCGGCGCATAAGCTGAAGCCGAAACAGCGCGATGTTTTTATTGCCGAATATGTCAAGAAAATGCCGCAGCATTGCGATGATTTGTATGCGGCCACGCTTGGCCTGACGGAAGAACTGTCGGGCGTTCTGGGATTCAACGACGAAAAATACGATGACGTCGCCCAGCTGCTGAACGATCTGCGCGGCCTTGAAGCGAAGGACGAGCCCACGCGCCAGGCGAGTATGGACCGCATTCGCGGCTATGCGTTTAATTTCGGCGCGCTGAAGAAGGGCTGAGATTTAAAGTTTGGCTTCTGGTCGCAGGCCAGCTTTTGCGGCTGGCTGCACGGCCAGATCATCCATGATTGCGCCGGGGCAATACGCGATAAACGCTAAACCTAATTAGGCGGAAAAAGGCCGGGATTACGGGGGTTAAGCGTTTTCCAATGTAGCGGCGGCCTTTTTGCGCGCGGGCGTGTAGTCGTAGCGAATACGGCTGGCGCCTTGATCGGCGGGCAGGGCGCGGTCACGGTAGGCGTCGATAAGCGGCCATTCGGGAGTCTCGCGTAAATACGCGAAATCTTCGGTAGCGTTTGGCCGGGCCATAAAGGCATCGATGTCGCCAATATAATCGACGGCGCGATTAACACCATCAATGCGTACCATATCGCCATCTTGTAACTTGGCGATGGGGCCGCCATCCATGGCTTCCGGTACGAGATGGATGGCATTCATGACCTTGCCGGAAGCGCCCGATAAGCGGCCATCGGTGAGCAGGCCGACTTTGCATTTGCCGTGATCCTGCAGGGTGCCCAATATTTCCATCAGTTTATGGAGTTCCGGCATGCCGTTCGCGGCGGGGCCATTGAAGCGTAGCACGGCGATCATGCCGCCCATGTCGTTGACAGTCTTGACTGTCTCTTCAAAGTTTTTGGTGAAAAGCTTGAATTCTTCCTGCGTGTGGAAAACGCGCACCGGCGCTTCGATGATCTGATGCTCGGGCTTGATCGCGCTGACCTTCACAATGGCGCTGCCTAGATTGCCGGTTAAATGCCGCATGCCACCTTCGGGGCGGAACGGGTTGGAAACAGGGCGCAGAATATTTTCGTCGCCCGATTTTTTGGGCGTGGGCAGATAGACAAGGGTCTTTTCTTCCGTTTTCTCCAGCTCCACCGGGTGCGTGTAGGCCGACAGCCCCGTTCCATTGACCGTTTTGACGTCTTCATGCAACAGGCCGGCGTTAAGCAGTTCGTTGATAAGAAATGCCATGCCGCCGACGCGCTGAAAATCATTCACATCGGCTTTGCCATTGGGGTAAATGCTGGCAATCAGCGGTACCAGGCGGTTGATATCGTCCAGATCCTGACGGGTAACCCAGATACCGCCCGCGCGCGCGAAGGAAGGAATATGCAGTTCGTGGTTCGTGGAACCGCCGGTAGCGGCCCAACCCACAAGGCCATTCACAACGGCGCGTTCATCGATAACATGGCCAATCGGTGTGAAATTATTGCCGCCTGCCCATTGGCTGACGACACGCCGCGCCGCTTCACGCGTGAGATATTCGCGGATTAAATCCTGCGGATTAAAGAATGTGGCGCCCGGCAAATGCAGACCCATGATCTCCATCAGCATCTGGTTGGTGTTGGCGGTACCATAAAATGTGCAGGTGCCTTGCGTGTGATAGGCCTGCATTTCGCTGGCCCTAAGCTCTAACTTATCAATCTTGCCCATCTTAAATAATTGGCGGGCATTGTTTTTTGCATCATTCGAAATGCCGCTGGGCATCGGGCCCGCGGGAATGAAAATGCTTGGTAAATGACCGTGCAGAAGCGCGCCGGTCAGTAACCCCGGCACGATTTTATCGCATACGCCTAAATAGGCGACGGCATCGGCCACATTATGCGCCAGCGCCACAATGACGGCCGCGGTAATATCATCGCGCGAAGGCAGCCCGTCGTTCCCCGGACCGTTTTCACCTTGCGTCACGCCATCGCACATCGCCGGCGTAGCGCCGATCACTTGCGCCACGATGCCTAAGGGCGCCAACGCGTCGCGAAGAATTTGCGGATATGTTTCATACGGCGCATGGGCCGAGAGCATGTCGTTATAGGCTGTGATGATGCCAAGCTGCGGCAGCGGTTGCGTCAGGCGATCTTTGTAGGTACAGGCGGCCGCTGCGTGGGCGAAGCACGGATCGGGCAACGCCATGCGGCGCGGTGTTGTACTGATCATACGGGAGATGCGATCCAGATAAACTTCGCGTGTGGGCTTACTGCGTTCAGTGATACGATCCGTGATCGCCTGAACTTCTGGAATAACATCGGCCATGAGAATTTCCTTTTGCTCCCGGCGCGCCGCCGGATTGGCGAAAAGGCTAGCAAAACCGCGTGCGTGCGCGAGCGGATTTATGCTTGCGGGCGGGAATTAAATGTGAATTTTTTGCTGCGGGCGCGAAGGCGATGGAGCCGATGCTTAATCGATATTGTACTTTATATCCAATACCTCGATGAGCTCCACACCGGCGGGTGTGCGGAGTTTTACTTCGTCGCCTTTACGTGCCTTGAGGAGCGCCTGGGCGATGGGGGCTAGCCAGCTCACCTTGCCGTGCGCCATGTCGGCTTCATCGATGCCCACCAGCTTTACGGTTTGCGTCTCACCGCTTTCGCGGGCGTAGGTAACGCTTGCACCAAAAAAGACCTGCTCCCGGTTTTTCTGGTTTTTGGGCTCGACCACCTCGGCGCTTTCCAGGCGTTTGGTGAGGTAGCGCACCCGGCGGTCGATCTCGCGCAGGCGCTTTTTGCCGTAGATATAATCCCCGTTTTCCGAGCGGTCGCCATTGCCGGCCGCCCAGCTGACGGTCTCGACCACCTTGGGCCGTTCTTCCTTCAAAAGCTGGCGGAGCTCGGTTTGCAGGGCCCCGAAGCCTTCCGGGGTCATATAGTTCTTCTGGCCGGCGGGCAGGGCGTCGGCGGGCTCGTCCAGCTCGTCTTCGGCGTCGGTTTCTTTGGTAAAGGCTTTGCTCATGGGAGGGGCCATGAAATGGGGCTTTCTCTTAAGAAGCAAGCTTATATTTTGCTTATAGACATTTGAAAACTCTTGGTTTAATAAAGCGCCACCCAATTGCGGGTGTAGCTCAGCTGGTTAGAGCGCCTGCCTGTCACGCAGGAGGTCGCCGGTTCAAGTCCGGTCACTCGCGCCATCCGCCTTCGCCCTATGGGCTTCGGCGGACGAGTTAGCCAAAAAATCGTTATATGGCGCACTCGCCCACCGTAGCCT
>JBEHYA010000083.1:0-9079 GCA_048498415.1 Pseudomonadota bacterium | reverse complement strand
GAACACGATGGGTTCGCCCGTGATAAGACCGGCAAAGCCTTTGCGTTACGCGATATCTGCCCCCACCGCGCCATGCCGCTCTCCTGCGGCATGTTCGATGGCGATCATGTTGAGTGCTGCTACCACGGCTGGAAATTCGATGGCCAGGGCATCTGCCGCGAAATTCCGTGGCTGACAGGGCACGAAAACGTTGATCCCACCAACATCAAGGTGCGGGATTATCTACTGCATGAAGCCCAGGGCAATATCTGGATTTATATGGGCGATGCCAAAAAAGCCGGGGAAGGGGATATGGCCCGCCCGCCCGTGCTGCCGCTGCCTGCAAACGCCAAACCCGGCATCGCCGTTAAAAAGCTGTTCCCCTGCCATGTCGATTATGCCGTGATTGGCCTGATGGATCCCGCGCATGGGCCCTTCGTCCATCAATCCTGGTGGTGGCGGGGCCGCAAATCCATCCACGAAAAAGCCAAAGCCTTCGGCCCGTCGCCCTTTGGGTTTGTCATGAAGGCGCATAAGCCTTCCAAGAATTCCTTCGCCTATAAAATTCTGGGCGGCACGCCGGAAACAGAAATCACGTTTCAGCTACCGGGCGTGCGTGTGGAACGCATCACTACCGGTTCGCATACAGTCGTGAACCTCACGGCCGTGACGCCCATCGACGATACAAAAACCGAAATCACCCATCTGATTTACTGGACGCAAAGCTGGCTGAGCTGGCTTAAGCCTTTCCTCATGCCCTTCGTGCACGGCTTTTTAAATCAGGATCGCGACGTGGTGATCCGCCAGCAGCAGGGCCTCGCCCACGATAAATCCATGCTTTTGCTGAAAGATGCCGATACGCAAGCCCGCTGGTATTTCCAGCTCAAGCAGGAATACCAAAAAGCCCGCGAAGAAGCCCGGCCCTTCAAAAACGCCGTCCCCGACGTTGTGCTGAAATGGCGGAGTTAGTCGAACGCGTCATGCCGGCTAAGGCCGGCATCCACGATAGGTCACGAGGCAAAGGCTTTGTTTAATGGCTTTTCGTGGATCCCGGCCTTCGCCGGGATGACAAAAAACAATGAAAATAGCTCCTATCTTCAGGCCATTGCCTTAATTTCCGCATGAATCAATGAGAATTAGATAAAAAATCCATACACAAGTGTGTTATTTCACGCCACCATGTTTTCGCCCGATACGCTCAACTCCATCAGCTTCTACGCCAGCAAAATTTTCTGGGCCGTCTTTGCGCCGTCGCACCTGCTCGTCATCGTGCTGCTGATCGGCCTCATCATGAAGCGCCCGTCATGGCTGAAATATACGCTGCAGGGCGTGGCCGTGGTGGGCCTTGCCATGTGCATGATCCTGCCGCTCGGCAACTGGGCCGCGCTGCCGCTGGAGCAATGCTATGCGTCGCTGCAAACGCCGCTCATGAAAGTGGATGGCGTCGTGGTGCTGGGCGGCGCTTTGCAAAGCGAGCCATCGTACGCGCGCAAGAAATGCGTGTTTAATTCCTCGGCTGACCGTGTGATGGCGCTGGTGCACCTGATGCACCAATACCCGAACGCGTCGTTTGTTTATTCGGGTGGCTCCGGCGATATCACGCTGCCGCAGTTCCGCGAGGCCGATTACGTTAAGAAATACCTGCAAGATATCGGTTTAGACACAAAAAATCTGATCGCCGAAAACCAGTCGCGCAACACCTATGAAAACGCGCTTTATTCGCTCTCGTCCATCCCCGCCGGCCAGAACTGGCTGATTGTGACATCGGCCACGCATTTGCCCCGCGCCATGGCGTTATTCCGCAAGGCCGCTGAGGAAAAGCAGGTCTCGTTCCACCCGTATCCGGTTGATTACAAAACCACGGGGTATTTCGAGATGAACACCCATTTCAGCCTCACCAGTTCGCTGGATATGCTGGATAACGTCACCAAAGAATATTTAGGCCTGTTTTTGAACAAGCTGATGGGTAAAACCGATACCCTCTGGCCATGCGAGCAAAAAGCCAGCTAATTGCCATCTGTCATCCCGGCGAAGGCCGGGATGACGTGTTTAAAAGACTTTCTATAAATGTGAAATCTTCCTAGGCTTTTCTCATGAAAAGATTGATTCCGCTTTTCCTGTTCATTTTATTGGCCTTGCCCGCCCACGCGCAGGCGCCGCAGCTCAGCTTTGACCAATGGCTGCGCATGTTCCAGCAGCAGGCCATCGCCCGCGGCATCCGCCCGCAAACCGCCTATACCGCGCTTTCCAACGTTTATCTCGATGAAGGCATCATCGAAAAAGACCAGACGCAGCCGGAGCATACCGTCACCGCCGTCGATTACTGGAAACGCGTGGTGAGTGAACGCCGCATCACCCGCGGCAAAACTTTTCTGAATGCCAACCGCGAACTTTTAAAACGCGTCTCCGATAGTTATGGCGTGGAACCCAAATATATCGTCGCGCTGCTGGGCGTGGAAAGTGACTATGGCGATCTGCAGGGGCACAACAGCATCATCCAGTCGCTCGCCACGCTGGCCTACGAAGGCCGCCGCGCTGATTTCTTTGCCAATGAGCTGTTCAACGCCCTTCGCATCGTCGATGCCGGCCATGTGCTGCGCGCCGAAGATCTTACGGGATCATGGGCCGGCGCCATGGGGTATTGCCAGTTCATGCCCACGTCCTTCTTCAAATATGGGCAGGATTTTGATGGCGATGGCCGCATCGATATCTGGAATTCGGTGGATGATGCCGCCGCCAGCACCGCCAACTACCTCCACGCCAATGGCTGGGTGCCGGGTCAGGGTTGGGGCCGCCGCGTGACCATGACCAAGCCGATTGATGAAAACCTAGCGGGCCTCAAGACCGCCCTCTCGTTCAAGGAATGGGCCGGCATGGGCGTGCGCCTTGCTTCCGGTAAAGCCTTACCAAAATCCGATATGCGTGTTTCCCTTGTGGTGCCGGATGGCGGGGAAGGGGCGGCATTTTTGGTTGGTTCCAACTTCAATGTCATCATGCAGTGGAACCGCTCCACCTATTTCGCAACATCCGTCGGCCTGCTTGCTGACGCGGTTGGGAAATAACCCCTCAGCGTCATGCCCGCGAAGGCGGGCATGACAGTGAAAGATCGGTGAGCAGATTTCGATATTTCATTTTTATGCGGTTTTACGGCCTATTTAGCCGCGTCGCGACCAAAAAGCCCCGTAAACTTGCTTAAATCGTTCATTCCGTTAGGCTTGAGCCCAACATTGATTCGTAAAGACAAGGGTTTATATGCTTCGCTTACTCGTTTCCGTACTTCTGCTTGCCGTGCTGGTGAGCTGCTCTTCCACCCCGGGTGGCAGTGGCGGCGGTCGCTATGCCGGTGGCGGCCCCGGCATGTACAAGGTTGGTAATACCTACAGCGTTAACGGCCAGACCTATACGCCGCGTGAAGATTATGAATACGACGAAACCGGCATCGCCTCATGGTATGGCGATGAATTCGGTGGCCGTCGCACCGCCAATGGCGAAGTCTTTGATCCCAATGAACTGACCGCCGCCCATCGTACGCTGCCCATGCCCTCGCTGGTGCGCGTGACCAACCTTGAAAACGGCAAGTCCGTGGTTGTCCGTGTTAACGACCGCGGCCCCTTTGCCAGCGGCCGTATTATCGACCTTTCCCGCCGCGCCGCCCAGCTTTTGGGCTTTGATAACAGCGGCACCGCCAAGGTGCGCGTGAGCGTATTAGAGCCGGAAAGCCGCGCCCTGGCCGAAGCCGGCCGCAAGCGCCTTGGCCAGCCGGTTGAACAGCCGGCGGAAGTTGCCATGGCCGCCGCCAACCCGCAGGCGCCGGTGGATGAAAGCTCGACCGATTACGCCGGCACCTCCGATGGCCGCCCGCCGGTTATCACCCCCATCGAAACCGTGGCGCCGGATGAATACCCGCAGTCGGCCCCCGTGGGCGCGGTTGAAGAAGTCCCCCTCGAGGCGCCGCCTGTTGGCCAAATTTCGGCAAGCAAAGTGGCTGCTGCCAAACTGCCGCCGCTGCCGAAACCGGAGCCCATCCTGAAATCCGTTCCCGGCAAGCGCGTGAATGGCCGTTTCTACCCTGCGCCCAAGGTGCAGCAGCTGCGCCCGGAACCCAACAAGAAGATTTATGTGCAGGCAGGCGCCTTCGCCAAGCAGGAAAACGCCAACGCGCTTAAATCCAAACTCTCCGCTTACGCGCCTTCCACCGTTTCAAAAGCGCAGGTGGGCGGCAAAACCTTTTACCGCGTGCGCGTGGGCCCCCTCAAATCGGTGGATGAAGCCGATAAGGTCATGAGCAAGGTTCTGCCGCAAAACGGCAAGGCCCGCATTACGGTTGAATAAACCAAGCCATGCCCCGCGGCCTTTTCATAAGTTTTGAAGGCGGGGAAGGGGCCGGCAAGACCACGCAGATTGCGCGGCTTAAAGCCCGTCTTGAACAATCCAGAAAATCGGTTATTACCACGCGCGAGCCCGGCGGCACGCCCGGTGCCGAAGCCATCCGTAAATTATTGGTCGAAGGCGAAGCTTCTAAATGGGATGCCAAAACCGAATGCCTTCTCCACTTTGCCGCGCGTCGTGATCATGCACACAAAGTCATCATGCCGGCCATCCACGACGGCAAAGTCGTTCTCACCGACCGCTTCTTCCATTCCACCTATGCCTATCAGGGCTATGGGCAGGGGTTGCCTCTGGAAGAAATCGATCTCATCCGCCATGCTTCAATCGGCACGCTGGCGCCCGATTTAACCCTGCTGCTCGACCTTCCCGCCGAGAAAGGCCTGAAACGCGCCAGCACCCAGCAGCGCTATGAAAAGATGGGTCTGGCCTTCCACGAAAAGCTCCGGCAAGGCTTTCTGGAAATGGCTAAAAAAGACCAGCATATGCTGGTTATTAACGCCGATCAGGCAATCGATGCGGTTGAACAAGCTGTTTGGGAAGCCGTGCAAAAGAAGCTATAATAAATCCAAGTACGCCCCGTTGAAAAACGGGGCCCATCCATCGGCAATCAAAATGCGGATAAATGGGCCCCGGCTTCCGCCGGGGCATACGATTTTTTTATCATGGTCGTTATGCTTCCCCGCGAACAGCAAACCCTTTTTGGCCATATCGAGGCCGAGCGCCAGATTGTGCAATCAATCGCCTCCGCCCGCCTGCCGCATGCGTGGCTGATTGTGGGCGAGGAAGGCGTGGGCAAAGCCACGCTCGCCTACCGCTTCGCACGGTTTCTGCTCAGCAATGCCCGGGCCGAAAATTCTCTCCAGCTCTCATCCGATCATCCTACTTCCAAACTGGTCGCCAACGGCTCGCACCCGGATTTGCTGGTGCTGGAAAAGCCGTACGATGAAAAGAAGGGCAAATTCGCGAACAGCATCCCCACCGATGCCGTACGCACGCTGGCGCCCTTTTTCCATCAAACTTCCAGCCAGGGTTCATGGCGCGTGGTGCTGATTGATGGCGCCGACAGCCTCAACCGCAATGCCCAGAACGCGCTTCTAAAAACGCTGGAAGAGCCGCCGGAACGCGGGCTTTTGATCCTCACCGCAGAAAACACCGCCAGCCTGCTCCCCACCATCCGCTCCCGCTGCCGCGTGCTGAAGCTGGAGCCGCTCACCGATGCCGAGCTGCGTAAAGTAGCGCTTCAAGAAGGTCTGGAAGACAACGCCGCCCTCGATATGCTCATTCCCATCGCCGAAGGCAGCGCGTCTCGCCTGCTACGCTACGCAGCATGCGAAGCGCATTTATTGTTCAAAAGCTGGTGCGAATTTCTGGGTAAACCCAACGACTATCTCGCCCGCCTCGGGTTGGCGGAGACATGGGCCGGCCGCGATTCAGAAGAAAATTACCGCGCCGCCTGCGACCTCATTTTTCTATGGCTGCACCGGCTGATCACGGCAAAAGCGGCAGGGCAGGGGCTAAAACCGCTGCTGGGCGATGAAAAACCGCTGGTAACCCAGCTTTACCCGCATCTGCAGCTTGATCGCCTGCTGACCTTATGGGAAAAATTGCAGCAGCACCGGGACGACGCGGAATTCGCCAATCTCGACCGCAAAATCATTTTCTTATCCATGCTGAGCGATACCGCCGAAGCAGTAGCCGCCTAGGAATATTATGACCAACAAAACCTATTACCTCACCACGCCCATTTATTATGTGAACGATAGCCCCCATATCGGCCACGCCTACACCTCGCTCGCCTGCGATGTGCTGGCGCGTTTCAAGCGTATGGATGGCTATGATGTGCATTTTTTAACCGGCACGGATGAGCATGGCCAGAAGGTCGCGAAATCGGCGGAAGTCGCGGGCGTCGACCCGCTGGCGTTCTGCGACAAGGTCTCGCAGAACTTCCGCGACCTCGCGAAAGCCATGAACTACACCAACGATGATTTCATCCGCACCACGGAAGAGCGGCATGTGAAAGCCTGCCAGGCCCTGTGGCAGGAACTCATCAAAAGCGGCGATATTTACTTAGGCAAATACGCCGGCTGGTACGCCGTGCGCGATGAAGCGTTTTACGCGGAAGACGAACTCAAAGGCGGCCCCAAAGGCAAGAAAATCGCGCCGTCTGGTGCCGAATGCGAATGGGTGGAAGAGCCCAGCTACTTCTTCAAGCTCTCCGCCTGGGGCGACCGGCTGTTAAAATTCTACGACGAAAATCCGGAATTCATTCTGCCCGCCAACCGCCGCAATGAAGTGATCAGCTTCGTGAAGGGGGGCCTTCGCGATCTATCGGTCTCCCGCACCACCTTCACCTGGGGCATTCCGGTGCCGGGCGATGAAAAGCACATCATGTATGTGTGGCTGGATGCGCTCACCAACTACATCACCGCCGTGGGCTACCCGGATACCAACGCCGCCAGTTATAAAAAATTCTGGCCCGCCGATCTCCACATGGTGGGCAAAGACATTCTGCGTTTCCACACCGTGTATTGGCCGGCGTTTTTAATGGCCGCCAAGCTGCCTACGCCAAAGCGCGTATTCGCCCATGGCTGGTGGACGAATGAAGGTCAGAAAATCTCGAAATCCCTCGGCAATGTCATCAATCCGCTGGAACTGATTTCTACCTACGGGCTCGACCAAACGCGTTACTTTTTGATGCGCGAAGTGCCGTTCGGGCAGGATGGCGACTTTGCCAGGAGCGCCATGATCCATCGCATCAACAGCGATCTGGCCAACGGTCTGGGCAACCTCGCGCAGCGCTTCCTTTCCATCATCAACAAAAATTGCGATGCCAAGGTGCCGCAGCCTGGTGCTTTCACGGAAGCCGATACCAAGCTGATGAACGCCGCATACAATTTACTGCCCATCGTGCGTTCGCATCTGGATAGCCAGGCGTTCAACAAAGCGCTTGATGAAATCTGGAGTGTCATCGGCCATGCCGACCGCTACATCGATGAACAGGCGCCGTGGTCGCTCAAGAAAACCGATCTTGCCCGCATGGCCACCGTTCTCTATGTGCTGGCGGAAACCGTGCGCTGCGTGGCCTTGCTGGTCACGCCATTCATGCCGCAATCCATGGCCAAGATGCTCGATCAATTGGCCATACCGGCGAATGAACGTGATTATGCCCATTTAACCGCGGCCAACGCCCTCAAGCCCGGCACCGCGTTGCCCGCGCCGCAGGGCATTTTCCCGCGTTTTGTAGAGAATGCCGCGTAATGCTGATTGATACCCACTGCCATCTCGATTTTCCTGAGTTTGCGGCGGAACAGGACGCCGTGGTGGAACGTGCGCGAAATGCCGGCGTGAAGCGCATGATCAGCATTTCTACCCATGCCAGCAAATTCAATCAGGTGAAGGCGGTTGCCGAAAAATACGATGATGTTTTCTGCACCGCCGGCGTGCATCCGCATCACTCTGGCGAGCCTGCGGAAGAGATTCAGGAAGAATGGCTGCTGAACGCATCCAAATACAACAAGGTCGTCGGCCTTGGCGAAACGGGGCTCGATTATTATTACAACAACAGCCCGAAGGACGAGCAGGTGCGGAGTTTCAAAACGCATATCCGCGCGTGCCTGGCGACTGATTTGCCCATCATCATCCACACCCGTGATGCGGATGAAGATACTTACGAAATCCTAAAGACCGAAGGGCAGGGGAGGCTCCGCGGCCTTCTCCACTGCTTTTCATCGGGGCGCAAACTGGCCGAACAAGCGCTGGAAATGGGCTTCTACATCTCTTTTTCAGGCATTGTGACATTCAAAAAGTCAGAAGAACTCCGCGCCATTGCCAAAGATATACCGCTTGATCGCATTCTGGTTGAAACCGATGCGCCGTTTTTAGCGCCCATGCCACATCGCGGCAAAACCAATGAGCCAAGCTTTGTCGTTCACACTGCAGCGTGCGTGGCCGACGTTAAAGGTATTACCCCGGACGAATTAGGAAAGATTACCACGGCGAATGCGCTGAAGGTTTTTAATCGCATGAGCGCGCCATGAATATATATCACGAACATTCCGGCGAAAGCCGGAATCCAGTTTGTTTTGATGAAAAGAAAAACTGGATCCCAGCTTTCGCTGGGATGTCCGTAGAGGTATTTTTGCCATGAAGGTCACCGTGCTTGGCTGCGGCGGTTCCGGCGGCGTGCCGTTGATCGGTGATCAATGGGGTTCCTGCGATAAAGCCAATCCCAAAAACCGGCGTCTGCGATCATCCATTTATATTGAAGAAGGTTCCACGCATTTATTGGTCGATACCAGCCCGGATCTGCGCCAGCAGGCCCTAAATAACCATATTACAAGGGTTTCTGCCGTATTGTTCACGCACGCGCATGCCGACCACACGCATGGCATCGATGATTTGCGTTCCATCAACTGGCTGATGAAAACGCCCATCCATGTCTATGGCGATGCGCCCACCATTAATAAGCTTTCAACCCGTTTCGATTATATCTTCAAGATAAAGCCGGAAACTGAAAAATATTTTAAACCCGTCTTGCAGGAACATATAATCGACGGCCCGCTCGATTTCGGCCCGCTGCACGTTCAGGCGTTCGAACAGGACCATGGTTACCTGAAATCACTTGGCTACCGCGTTAACAACTTTGCTTATACAACCGACTGCAAGTCGCTGAACGAGCAGGCGTTCAAGGTTCTGGAAGGCATCGATACCT
>JBEHYA010000082.1:0-9144 GCA_048498415.1 Pseudomonadota bacterium | reverse complement strand
TCTGGTGCACGAAGTCACCTCGCCGCAGGCGTTTGAAGGGTTGCGCATGGCGGGCCGCAAGGTGCACCGGCCGGCGGCCACGCTGGCCGTGGCCGACCATAACGTGCCGACCTCCAAAGACCGGCTGCAGGGCATACGCGAAGAAGAATCCCGCGTGCAGGTGCAGACGCTGGAAGAAAACGCAAAAGCGTTCGGCGTTGAATATTTCGCCATGAGCGACAAGCGCCAGGGCATTGTGCATATCATTGGGCCCGAGCAGGGCTTTACCCAGCCGGGCATGACGATTGTGTGCGGCGATAGCCACACCTCCACGCATGGCGCGTTTGGCGCGCTGGCGTTCGGTATCGGCACCTCGGAAGTGGAGCATGTGCTGGCAACGCAAACGCTGCTGATGAAGCCCGCCAAGAATATGAAGGTGGAAGTCAAAGGCCAGCTGGGTTTTGGCGTGACGCCCAAGGACGTGGTGCTGGCGATTATCGGCAAGATCGGCACCGCCGGCGGCACTGGCCATGTGATTGAATATTGCGGCGATGTGTTCAAGGCGATGAGCATGGAAGGCCGCATGACCGTGTGCAATATGTCGATTGAAGCGGGCGCACGTGCGGGGCTGATCGCGCCGGATGAAACGACATTCACGTATTTAAAAGGCCGCCCCATGGCGCCGAAAGGCGATGTGTGGGAGAAGGCGGTTGAATTCTGGCGCACGCTGCCAAGTGATGCGGACGCGCATTACGATACGGTGGTGACGCTGAATGCCGCCGATATCGCGCCGCAGGTTACCTGGGGCACCAGCCCGCAGGATGTGCTCCCCATCACGGCGATTGTACCCAGCCCCAATGGCATGAGTGATGCCGCGCAAAAAAGCGCCGTGGAACGCGCCCTCAATTATATGGGTCTGGTGCCGGGCACGAAGCTGACGGACGTGAAGATTGATAAAGTGTTCATTGGCAGCTGCACCAACGGGCGCATTGAAGATCTGCGCGCGGCCAGCAAGGTGGCGGCCGGCCACAAGGTGGCGCCGGGCATTTATGCCATGGTGGTACCGGGTTCCGGTTTGGTGAAAGAACAGGCCGAGAAAGAAGGCCTGGACAAGATTTTCACCGCCGCCGGTTTCGATTGGCGCGAGCCGGGCTGCTCGATGTGCCTTGCGATGAACGAAGATAAATTAAAGCCGGGGGAGCGCTGCGCATCCACATCTAACCGCAACTTCGAAGGCCGGCAGGGCCGTGGGGGCCGGACGCATTTAGTTAGCCCCGCGATGGCGGCGGCCGCGGCGATTACCGGCCGTCTCACGGATGTGCGGGAACTGGAGAAATAACATGCAGGCTTTTACCAAACTTACCGGCATTGCCGCGCCGCTCGCGATCATCAACATCGATACGGATATGATTATTCCGAAGCAGTTTTTGAAGACTGTGAAGCGCACGGGGCTGGGTAAGCATCTGTTTGATGAGATGCGTTTTACGGCGGATGGTAAGGAAATTCCGGAATTTGTTTTGAACCGCGAGCCTTATCGCCATGCCAGCATTCTGGTGGCGGGGGAAAATTTTGGCTGCGGGTCGAGCCGCGAACATGCGCCGTGGGCGCTTTCGGATTTCGGGATTCGTTCGGTGATTGCGCCGAGCTTTGCCGATATTTTCTATAACAACTGCTTCCAGAACGGCATGCTCCCCGTCATTTTGCCGCAGGAGCAGGTGGATATGCTGATGGCGGAAGCTTCAGGGGGCCGCAAGCTGACGGTGGATCTGGAAAAAATGGTGGTCGCGACGGAGCAGGGGAATAGCTTCCCGTTCAAGCTGGATGCGTTCCGCCGCGAATGCCTTTTAAATGGCCGCGATGCAATTGGCGTGACGTTGCAGCATGAAGCGACCATTGCCGCTTATGAGAAAAATAGACCCGCATGGCTGTAACAGGATTCCTCTCCCCCTGAGGGAGAGGCTAGGTGAGGGGTCGGGGATGCTGGGGAAGTGGTTTGCCGGCGGAGAGATGACCCCCTCACCAGCAAGAACTAAGGCTTGCGAAGCCGCAAACCTAAGTTCTTGCAACCTCTCCCTCAAGGGGAGAGGGGATTTAGAGAGAAACTTTTGAGAGAAAAGAAATGACAAAAGAATACAAAATTCTCGTGCTGCCGGGTGACGGCATTGGCCATGAAGTGATGGAGCCGGTGAAGAAGCTGATTAGCTGGCTCAAAGACAAAAAAGGCGCGCGTTTTAACGTGAGCGAAGACAGCGTGGGCGGCACGGCCTTCGATAAATACAAGACGCCGCTGGCGGATAAGACGTTGGCGGATGCCAAGCAGGCGGACGCCGTGATGCTGGGCGCGGTGGGCGGGCCGCAATGGGAAAATATTGGCTACCAGAACCGCCCGGAAGCGGCGCTTTTGAAACTCCGCAAGGAACTGGATTTATTCGCGAACCTGCGCCCGGCGATTGTGTTTGATGCGCTGGTGGATGCCAGCACGCTGAAGCCGGAAGTGGTGAAGGGTCTGGATATCATGATCGTGCGCGAGCTGACGGGCGGCGTGTATTTCGGCGAGCCGCGCGGCATTACGGATATCGGCAATGGCAACCGCCGCGGCGTGAATACGCAGGTCTATACCACGCCGGAAATTCAGCGCGTGGCGGCGGTGGCGTTTGAACTGGCGCGGAAACGCAAGAACAAGGTGTGTTCCTGCGAGAAGGGCAACGTGATGGAAGCAGGCCGCCTGTGGCGCGAAGACGTAACCGCGCTGCATGCCAAGGAATTTAAAGATGTGGAACTTAGCCACATGTATGCCGATGCCATGGCGATGATGCTGCTGCGCCAGCCCAAAAACTACGACGTGATCGTGACGGATAATCTGTTCGGCGATATTCTGTCGGATGAAGCGGCGATGCTCACGGGCTCGATCGGCATGCTGCCCTCCGCCAGCCTTGGCGCGGCCGATGCAACCGGCAAGCGCGCGGCAATGTATGAACCCGTGCATGGCAGCGCCCCGGATATTGCCGGTCAGGATAAGGCGAACCCATTGGCCAGCATTCTCAGCTTCGGCATGGCGCTTAAATATTCCTTCGATATGCCGGAAGCGGCGGATGCCGTGCAGAAGGCCGTCACAAGCGTACTGGAGAAAAACATCCGCACCGGCGATATTGCGGCGGCAGGCGTGAAGCCCGTTGGCACGCAGGCGATGGGCGATGCGGTATTAAAGGAACTGGCGGCTTAATTTACATCGCAGGGGCCGGCGCCGCCGCTTCGGGCGACGGGCCGATTTTTTTGTAAGCCTTGCGGAACGCCTGCAGCACCGCGGTGGTTTTCGCGCCGATGATGCCGTCGCTCAGCGCTTTATCGGGCGTGAAGCCGCCGTTTTCATCGATGGTGCCTTTACCCAGGGCGCGGGCGAGATCGGATTGCAGCATCTTGCGCCATTCGCGGTTCGGCTTTTCGCCTTTCAACAAATATTTTGCATCCCCGAACAGCAGGTAGTTGACGCGGCGCATGATGTCGTCGCGCCACTGCGGGTCCATGGTGTCCATAACCGGCGCGGCCTTGCCCGGTTTGACCGGCGCCGCCGCCGCGAGGTCGGCATTGCCCGTGACCGCGCCGCCGGTTTTGGCATCGCCCGTTGCATCCAGCTTCGGGAGTTCCGGCAGGGCGGGCGCGGCGGCCTGCGCGAGATCGGCATAGGGGCCGCGGTTAAGGAGTGCCGATGGCATCATGGGCATGACAGCCGCGGTGCCCTTTTTCGGCGTTTTCGCGGGCGTGGCGGGCACGCCAAAATTATCAATGACAGTGTGCTGGCGGCCGTTTTCATCCGTGGTGATGACCGGTGCGGTAGCCTTTGGCAGGGGAACGCCCTTCTTGATTTCATCGAGGGAAGGGATTTTGGGCAGCGATTTGATCGGCACGCCATTGATGCGCGCGCGCTGCTGGGCATCGGCAAACGCGACCTGGCTTTTATCGGTTACCACCGTCAGAAGGGGGACTTTGCCGGTGGCTTGGGCATCGGCAATGAGGCGGTAAACATCGGCAAGACACGAGACGCAGCCAATCGTATGGCTATCGGCGGAATGGAACTGATGGATGAGCAGGTGCGAACGCCCGCCCGTATCGGTATCGGCCGTAGGTGTCAGGTTCATCGCCAGATCCACCGGCATGGAACCATCGCGGAAGGTGAATTGATGCACGCCTTCGGGGCCAATGGAATATGTGCCAACCGGCGTGGGGCCCTTGCCCTGCGTATATTGGAGTTTTGGCTGGAATTCACCGCCATTGAGGAGGCCCGAGCCGCCATAGGAAAGCAGCTTGCCATCCACGTAAATGCCGCCGGTCGATTGTTCATAGACAAGCGTGTGCTTGCCGGGCGCTTTAAGCAGGGACAGGTCGTAGCCGCCGCTGTTTAAACGTACGGCGACTTTGCCGACAGGTTTTTTGGCTGGAAGAGGTTTAAAGCTACTTTTGGCCATAGCTAATCCGCGTTCTAAAAATACGTGTTCTGGTTAAATGCGTTGGGCCTATGTTGCGGGAAAAAATTCAATTTCCGCTTAATGCGCTGATAAACGGGCTTTAAATGAAAACCCGCGTGGTTAAATGGGGGTAACAGACAGATAAAACCCAATTGAATCAATGTTCCGCCGTCAAATTGTTAACGAAAAAATGCTGCAACATCAGCATGTTAACCATCAAATGCCGGGATTATTTCACGCTATTTTAAGCATCAGCAAGTATTGTAACTAATATATTGCATTTTATGGATCAATCGCTCCCATGACCCGTCAGAGCTCTGACCAGCCGATTTATACGCCGGAGATGATAACGGACATGGTCATCGCGGAGGCCAAGCGTCAGGGCGTGCCGCTCAAGCTCGCGACCTATGTGCTGTATACGGAATCGCTGAACTTTGCGCCGGCGACGTCCCTCAAGGTTATAAACGGGCAGAAGAAGTCGCCGAAGGGTGCCATCGGCGCGATGCAGCTGGTGACGTACAAATACAAAGACAAAAAGACCGGCAAGACGATTGATACGGGAGAGTTCCGTCTGTGGAGCAAGGATGGTACCGTCAAGTACAATCCATACGATGTGAAAGAAAATATCGAAGGCGGTATTGCTCTTCTTAAAAATCTTATCGATACCTATGGCGCGAAAGATACCAGTAGCATCATTGCCGGCTATAATTGGGGTACGGGCAACTTCGAAGATTACAAAATAGCCAAGGCGGCCAATCCACGATTAAAAATGCCGCAAGAAACGCTGGATTATATTGCGGGCTATAGTGGATGGCAGACCCCGGCATTTAAGGGCGTCGCTTTGCCAAATGCCGCGCCACCCGTACCGCTTACATTGACGGCAACTCTGCAAACGGCGCTGGGCCGGGTACCCGCGCCCATTCTTATGGATGACCGCAGCGGCACGCCGATTTTGAGCGCCTATACGCCAAAGGTGCCGGAAGCGCCGGCTGTTGCGGCGATTGAACAGGCGGCGGGCGATGCGCCGCTGATGGCGGCGGCCCCGGGGCTGAGCGATGCGGATCTGCTCACGCAAGCCAAGTTTGTTGCCGCGCTTACCGATAAGCTGCCGGACGGCATGACATGGGACGACAAGGCCAAGAAGCTGTTCCAGACCGCGCTGGGGCTGGAAAAAATCGATGGCAAGATCGGCCCGCAGACCGAAGTGGCCGCCATGAATTATGTCCGCACGCGCGAGCCGATTCAGGTTGCGGCGATCGATATTCAACCCAATGGCCAGCCCGTAATTAATGACAGCCAGCCGGCAGCGGGCAATACGTTCTCAACCGGGCTGGGCGCCGCGGCGGCCAGCAAAACCTCGGCGGAACTTGCGGCGATTATCAGTAATTCACAGGCGGCGGCCCAGGCCATGCAGGACGAATACCGTGCCCGCAAAATTACAATGCCGGCGACTGCCGATGGGCAGACCGCTGCGGCGGCCACCCTGACCGGCACCAGCGACATTCTGGGCGGCGACGTGCCGATCAAGATCGCCAAGGTGCGCAATGTGCCGCTGGCGGCCGATGCCGACGCCGCGCCCGCCGCGCCCGTGCAGGTCGCGGCCCTTGACCCCGCGACGGGGGTGGATAAAAAGACCGTTCAGACCATTCAGATCAATGTGACCACCGACCCCCCTGCGGCGGGTGATTTCATTGCCCAGGTCAAGCAGAACGGCTGGTACGATGTGGCGGGCGGCCAGGCGACCGAAAAATTCTTCACCGATCTGCAGGCGGCGGCGCTTGCCGTGGATGCGAATGGCAAGCCGAACCCCGTGCGTTATAGCGAAGCATTACAAAAAATGGGTTTCACGCCCGACATGATCGCGGCGTTCAAGGAAAACCTGCCGCTGGCCCGGACCAGCAGTCTGGATAGCGACCTGCCGAAGACCGGCGTGTTGCCCGGCACGCTGGTGCAGTCGGCTGCCGAGAACGCGATGGCGGGGGTGCGCTTAAGCGATACCGCCGCGGTGCAGTCGGCCAAGCTGGCCACGTTCAAACAGGCTTTGCAGACGGATAAGGCGAGCGTGCAGACGGCGAGCCTGGATATTCCGCCGGTCATCGCCCCGCCGGCCAATAATACGGCGGCGCCCGCGCCGGCCATGATTATCAATGCCGATGTAGCGGCGAGCGATGCGTTCACCAACCCCCTGCCGGCACCCGCGCCGCTCACGCCGCTGGCGGGGCAGATAACCCCGAATGGCTCCGGCAAGACGGATTATGACGTGCTGGGCGGCAATAACGGGCAGGCGCTGGGCGCCGGTCTGCCGCCCCTGCCGGTAAAACGCCCGGACCCCCCGGCAACGGCGCCCGCGCAGGATTACACGGAATATGCCAAATACGCGCTGGGTCTTCGCACCAAGGGCAAGATGAACTGGGACGATTATCAGGCCCATAAGGCGGGCATGCTGCAGGCGGTGAACGACCTGACGGGCGCCAATCTGGACGTGAATGGCCGGATCAAGTCGGGCGACAAGAAGCAGCATAATGCGCTGGTGGCCTATGTGGCCGCCATGGAAAAGAAGCCGGCGGATCAGACGGCGGCAGCGGCCGCCCCGCCCGCCAGCCCGCCGGCGCCGAAGAAGATTGGCGGTCTGGATGCAGATACATTCAAGCGCATCAACGACTGGGTCGCGGCCGGTCACAAAAAGCTGCCCAGCGGTATCACGGCGGCGGAAATGAAGACCTATGAGAAATTCCTGCGCACCCACAAGTTTAAAGGCATAACCCCCGTGGCCGATGGCACCGTGACTGACATCACGATCAAGGCAGCCAGGGTTATCAAGAATAACCCCAGCCTGATCGCTACTGTATAAAGAGCGCCACGCCACAATTTTTCCCAAAAGCCACCCCCGCGACGCGGGGGTTTTTTATTGCGCGCGCGAAGCGCTTTCGTAAAATCGGGGCATGCTGATTTACCAGATTTACCCGCGCTCGTTTGCCGATAGCAATGCCGATGGCATGGGCGACCTGAAGGGTATCACGCAGCATCTGGATTACGTCGCCACGCTAGGGGTGGATGCTGTGTGGCTTTCGCCCTTCGTGCAGTCCCCGCAAAAAGATTACGGCTATGATGTGAGCGATTACTGCGCGGTCGACGCGCGGTTTGGCACGCTTGCGGATTTCAAGATTTTGCTGCGCAAGGCACACGCGCTTGGCCTCAAGATCATGATGGATCAGGTGTGGTGCCATTGTTCGGATCAGCATGCGTGGTTTAAGGAAAGCCGCGCGTCGCGCAAAAGCAAAAAATCCGACTGGTTCATCTGGGCCGATGCGAAGGCGGATGGCAGCCCGCCCAATAACTGGCTTTCGTATTTCGGCGGCCCCGCATGGACGTGGGATTCAGGCCGCGGGCAATATTATTTCCACCAGTTTTTATCCTCGCAGCCCACGTTTAATCTGCGCCACCCGCAGGTCACTAAAGCCCTGCTGAATACGGGCAAATTCTGGCTGGAACTGGGCGTGGACGGTTTCCGGCTGGATGCGATCCATACCGGTTTCTGCGATCCCGATTTAAAGAACAACCCCGCCAAGGCGCGCGCCGATGCGTATAGTCCCGATGTGCCGGAGATGACGCCGCAGGCACGGCAGATCCGGCTCTATTCCGAAGGCCATATCGACACGCTGCCGTTTTTGCAGGAAGTACGAAAGCTTGCCGACCGCTATGGCGCCACGCTGCTGGGCGAAGTGGGCGGCACCGACCCGTATGCGCGTGCGGCGCTTTATACGCAGAACAAGCGGTTGCACATGGCCTATACCTTCGGGCTTTTGGGCGTGAAACCCGATGCGCGGCATTTCCGCGATATGGTGGTAGACGGGCATAACAAGAAAGCCGATGGCGATTTTTGTTATGCGCTCTCCAACCACGATGTGCGCCGTGTGGTCACGCGCTGGAAAACGAAAGGCGTGCCGGATAACCGCGTGGCGAAAACCGCGCTGCTGTTCGGGCTGTGCCTGCCCGGCCATTACTGCATGTATCAGGGCGAAGAGCTGGGGCTGGGGGAAGCGGTGGTGCCGTATGAAAAAATGCGCGATCCGTTTGGTTTGACGTTCTATCCGAAATTCGTCGGCCGCGACGGTTGCCGCACGCCGTACCCGTGGGATAACGCGAAACCGAATGCGGGGTTCAGCAAGGTGGCGGAAACATGGCTGCCGTTCTTCGAAGCGCATCGCAAGCTGGCCGTGAATGTGCAGGAAAAAGACAAGGCATCGACGCTGCATTATACCCGCCAGTTGCTGAAGTGGCGCCGGCAGCAGCGGGCGTTAGCGGGCGACGGGTTCAAGCCGGTGGCCACACAAGGCGACGTGGTAGCATTCCGCCGCCGCGCGGAAGGCCAGACGCTGATGTGCGTTTTCAACCTGGGGGCGAAGCCCGCAAACGTGAAACTGCCCGTGAATTGCGCGCCGTTATGGCAGGTTGCAGCAGCAATTAAAGGCCATAATGTGCGATTGCAGCCGATGGGCAGTATCGTCTTGCAAGTGGACGCTGTACCCCGTAGAAAGCCCTGACCTTTTTCCCCTCCCGCCGGGAGGGGTTAGGGGCGGGCAATCCTATCCGTGCGTCGGATACTTTTTTAATGGAAAGGATTGCCCGCCCCTAGCCCCTCACGGTGGGAGGGGTGTTTTTGTTTTCGTACACCGCGACGGTGCAGACCGGCGGAACTTGG
>JBEHYA010000081.1:0-9182 GCA_048498415.1 Pseudomonadota bacterium | reverse complement strand
TTCTATATGCGTAAAACCGGGCTCTTTAATTAGGGCTGGATTTTACCAAAATGTGGCGTTAAACGGTTCTACCCATACGTTCTAACTATGGCAATGATATAGCCCGCCCAAAGGTCCTTCCAATGCCTTACGTCGTTACCGAAGCCTGCATCCGCTGCAAATACATGGATTGCGTCGAAGTCTGCCCCGTCGACTGTTTCTACGAGGGCGACAACATGCTGGTCATCAGCCCCGAAGAATGTATCGATTGCGGCGTGTGCGAGCCGGAATGCCCGGCAGAGGCCATTATCTCCGATACCAACGGGGAAGCCGAAAAATGGCTGGAAATGAACCGCACCTATTCCAGCCAGTGGCCCAACATCACCCGCAAGAAAGACGCGCCCAAAGACGCCGACGAATATAAAGGCATGTCCGGCAAGTTCGATAAGTTCTTCAGCGATAAGGCCGGCGGTTAACTATTACGGCACCAGGTAATTGTGACCAAAGCTGTTGCGTCTAAGCCGCGAAAGCTTGATAAAATGCTAACTGCAACTAAATAACTAGATGAAAGCTTTGCACCACAATGCTTTCGCTGCTATATTGCACACACGTGATTGCAGGGCTGGGCGAACGGACATAACGTTGCGGAAACGTTTATTCTAAAAAGGTAGAATCTTAACAAACGGGCGGGCTCACCGCCTGTAGGTCAAGTTTTTGTCTTTAGCGCTAAAGATTAACAACCCCGCAAGCGAAATAACCACCGAACCCGGGGGCTCACCCCGCTTCGGCCAAAAAACAGGGGAATGATCGTATGGCGACCAAATCTGTTAAAAACATTAAATCGGCTAAACTCAAGTCCGTCGCGGCGAAGGCCCCGGCGAAGGCAGTTGTCGCTGCAAAGCCCGTCATCAAGCCTGCCATGAAGGTTTTGGCTGCTGCGGCTGCGCCCGTTGCCAAGAAAACCGAAAAGGTCGAGCTGTTCAAGAAGGGCGATTTCGTGGTCTACCCCGTGCACGGTGTTGGTTTAGTGCTGGGCGTGGAAGAAGCCACGGTGCCCGCGCTTAACAAGGCGATGAAGCCGGAAAGCGTGAAGCTGTACAAAATTTCGTTTGAGAATGATCGCATGACCCTCAAGGTCCCCGTGATCAAGGCTGAAATTTCGGGCCTGCGCCGCCTGTCTTCCAAAGACCGTATGAAGGAAGCCATGGCGACCCTGCAGGGCCGCAGCCGCGTGCGCCGCGTGATGTGGAGCCGCCGCGCCCAGGAATATGAATCGAAGATCAACTCGGGTGATCCGGTGGCCATTGCCGAAGTGCTGCGCGATCTGCATCGCGGCACCGAACAGCCGGAGCAATCCTACAGCGAACGCCAGATCTACCAGTCGGCGCTCGACCGCCTGGCCCGCGAACTCGCCGCGATCGAGAAAATCGATCAGGTGAAGGCCGCGGAAAAGCTGGAAGTCGTCATGGGCAAAACCTCGCCCAAGGCCGCTGAAAAGGAAGCCGCCTAAGAAAACAACGCGTAAAGTTTACCCTCCAAGAGTCGAAAAAGCCGGGCCACAAGCCCGGCTTTTTTTATGGCCATGATTCCCCTGTACGCCCCGGCGAAAGCCGGGGCCCATTCATCCGCATTTGGATTGCCGCCCGATGGGTCCCGGCTTTCGCCGGGACATACAGCTTTTTGGCTCCAATCCCTTCCTTTCCGTTTGATTCGCCGCTTACCCTAATGGCAAAGCGAATCACCTCGGTATGCAATGCCTTTAGATGCCCATTCCTTTGTCGCGCCGCGCGTAGCGAGCGGCGATCAGCAGCTGGCCAACCTTGGCCAGCCGCAGCGCGTGTGGGCGGTGGGTTCCCTCTATGGCCGCTATGGCGCTTTGATGCAATTGCATGAAGTCTTGGCCAAGCGTCTCAAGCCGCGCGACCGGCTCGTCTATCTCGGCAATTATCTGGGCGGCCACACGCTGTGGGGCGGCGAAGGTGTGTCGTTGCTTGATGAGCTTATCAATTTCCGCAACGCCATCATCGCTCTCCCCGGCTTTTTTGCCGAAGACATCGTGTTTCTGCGCGGCCAGCGCGAAGCGATGCTGCACCAGTTGCTGCGCCTTCCCTTCCAGCGCCATCCCGCCAGCTGGCTCGGCACCGCGCTTAATTTAGGTTTTGAAAGTTATCTCACCGCCTATGACGGTATGGAGCCGTTGGCGCATTCAATCGAAGGCGGCCTGATCGCGCTTAATCACTGGGTCAGCAACTTCCGCGCGCGCATGGCCCACGAAGCCGGCCACATTGAATTTTTTGATAGTTTAAGTTCGTGTGCCGCCACGACATATGAGCGTATTCCACGCCAGATCGTGCTGGTGCCGGCCGGCCTGGCGGAAACGCATAACCTTGCACTCCAATACGAAAATCTGGTCTGGCCCAACACCGATATCCGCACGCTGCAGCATTATATGGGGGCTTCCCGCGTCGTGCGCGGCCAGTCGTTTGATGCGGGCCCGCCTGATCCCAAGGCTTTTGTACTCAGCCTTGACGGCAAGGATGATCTGGAAGGTAAACTGCATGTCGCCTGCCTCGATCCGCAGGGCCAGATCCTCGATATGCTGACCTTCTAAATATTATGTCTGAACGCTTATTCTCCCACCGTCTTCTTCCCGAACGCCATCGCGGCGGCAATCAACTGTTGCCCGATAACATGCGCGATTACCTCAGCCGCATGTCCGCCCGCATCATGGGCGTAGCGCTGCTGCTGGTAGCAATCGCCGTGGGCCTGTCGCTGTTCACCTACGATAGCAGCGATCCCTCGCTGAATACGGCATCCAGCGTGCAGGATGAAGTCATCCGCAACTGGCTTGGCACCACCGGCAGCTATATGGCCGATTTACTGCGCCAGACCTTCGGCCTTGGTTCCTACTTCCTCGTTGTGATCTTCAGCGCCTGGGCGTGGCGCGTCGCTACCCAGCGCGGTCTCACCCCCGTTGCCATGCGCATCATCTTCGCGCTGCTCGCCCTCATTTTCTCCTCCATCACGCTGCAAGGCCTTGTGAGTGGCATGGGCGGCGGGTTTTCGTTTTATGGCGTCTCCATTGGCGGCTTCATGGGCCAGTTCACGCTGGCCATTCTCACCCAGCACGGCTTTGCCAAAATCATCGGCATGTCGCTGGCATTGTTTGCCATGGGGCTCACGCTAGGCTGTATGTACTTAAGCTGTGGCCTGTCGTGGCAGGAATGGCATAACGTCATGTGGTTCGTACGTCGCGTGGTCGTTCACTGCGGCAAATTCATCTGGTGGCTCGCCCGCAATGCCTATGCGCGCCTGACCCATAAGGAAGAAACGATTGAAGAAGCCCCCGTGCTGGATCTGGAAGAAGAACCGCCCAGCGAAGACGATGTAGTAGAGCTCCCCTCCATCGCGCGCGAAAAGAAAAAACCGCGTGTGCGCGCGCCCAAGCCCGCCAAAAAGCCCGTGCAGGCCAAGCTGGATTTTGGCACCGAGGGTGGTGAAGCCATTCCTCCGCTCAATTTGCTGCAGCTCCCCGATGAAGCGAATGCCGCCGACCAGCAAAGCGAAGAAGCGCTGGAAAAGAACGCACGCATTCTTGAATCCGTCCTCGCCGATTTCGGCGTGCAGGGCAAAATCTCGGAAGTCAGCCCGGGCCCCGTTGTCACGCTGTATGAACTGGAACCCGCCCCCGGCATCAAATCAAGCCGCGTAATTGGCCTTGCCGACGACGTCGCGCGTTCCATGAGCGCCATTTCCGTGCGCATCGCCGTGGTGCCCGGCCGCAACGTGATCGGCATGGAACTACCCAACACCAAGCGCGAAACCGTGTTCCTGCGCGAGCTTTTAATGTCGGAAGCCTACCGCGACAGCCGCGCCGCGCTGCCGCTCGCTATGGGCAAAGACATCGGCGGGCAACCGGTGGTGGCTGATCTTGCCCGCATGCCGCACTTACTGGTGGCCGGTACCACCGGCTCCGGCAAATCGGTTGCCATCAACACCATGATTTTGTCGCTGCTTTATCGCCATAGCCCACGCGAATGCCGCTTCATCATGATCGACCCGAAGATGCTGGAACTGTCGGTCTATGACGGCATCCCGCATCTCCTCGCGCCCGTTGTCACCGAACCCAAAAAAGCGATCGTCGCTTTGAAGTGGACGGTACGCGAGATGGAAGAGCGCTACCGCTCCATGTCCAAGCTCGGCGTGCGCAACATTGATGGCTACAACATGCGTATTCGCGAAGCGCGCGAGCGCGGCGAGACGATGATGCGCAAGGTCCAGACCGGTTTCGATCCCGATACCGGCAAACCGATTTTTGAAGACCAGCCGCTGGATTTGAAAGACCTGCCCTACATCGTGGTGATCGTCGACGAAATGGCGGATCTCATGCTGGTTGCCGGCAAAGATATTGAAGCCGCCATCCAGCGTCTCGCGCAGATGGCGCGTGCCGCCGGTATTCATTTAATCATGGCCACCCAACGCCCGTCGGTGGACGTGATCACCGGCACCATCAAGGCCAACTTCCCATCCCGCGTCAGCTTCCAGGTCACATCAAAAATCGACAGCCGCACAATCTTAAGCGAGCAAGGCGCAGAACAGCTGCTCGGCCAGGGCGATATGCTCTATATGGCGGGCGGCGGCCGCATCACCCGCGTGCACGGGCCGTTCGTGAGCGACCGCGAAGTCGAAAGCGTGGTCAACTTCCTCAAAGAACAGGGCGAACCCGAGTACTTGGAAGAAATCACCACCGAAGATGAAAGCGGCGAAGGCGGCGGCTTCGGTCAGGGCAACAGCAATTCCGGTGACGAGCTGTACGATAAAGCCGTTGATGTCGTGCTGCGTGAAGGCAAAGCCTCCACCAGCTTCATCCAGCGTCACTTGCAAATCGGCTATAACAAAGCCGCCACGCTCATGGAACGCATGGAAAAAGAAGGCGTGGTCAGCGCCGCCAACCATGTTGGCAAACGCGAAATCCTCGGCCGCTCGATGGATGAATGATTTCTTCCCCTCCCTTCGGGAGGGGATAAAGGGGCGGGCGATCCTCTCCATTATACGAATTATCTCGGTGGACAGGATTGCCCGCCCCTAACCCCTCCCGAAGGGAGGGGAATTAAATTTTTTTATTGAGAGATTCCCTCTCCCATGGTTACCAGCCGTTAACCCCTGTGCCCGCAATAAAGGATTCCGCAACGCCCTATCGTGCATAATAGGCCTATTATATTGGTTTTTATGTATTTTTTGGGCGCTATATGACTGGCACCATTATCACGTCTTCGCCTGCTTTCGCCGGCGCCGGTAATTTCGGCGGCGTGGGTGCGGTCGTGCGCGCGCAACCCGCGGCTGCCAGCGGCGATCAGGCCAGCGCCATTGCCGCGCTGGAGAGCGAAGGCCGTCTCAATCTCACGCAAGTCGGTTTCCTCAAAGTCCCGCGCGACGTTCTGTTTTTGCAGGGCGAGCGTGAAGCCAAGGTGCGCCTGAGTCTGCACGGCGACCGCGTGGCCTCAAGCAACGAAAGCGAATTCGATGAAGAGCGCGATTTATCACGCGTCGATGATCACACCGATATCACCCCGCACCGCGAGGCCTTAAAAGCCTATCGCCGCCACGAACAACCCGCGAACCAGGATGCCGCGCAGGGCCACGACCAGCCCGCCCCGCAGATCCCGGCCGCCGCCGCAAAACCCGCGCCCACGCCGCATGGTACGGAAGAATTCGCCAAGTTCGTGACGCGCACCGATGCAACCGAACCCGCCGCGCCGAAAGCCGCCATCAAAACCGGCGATAAAATCGAGCTGCCGCGCAAAAGCCTGATCGGCAAGCCCACCGGCATTTACAGCACGCTGCAAGCGGTTCTCGAGCCCTTCGTGGCGCCCGACGATGCCCCGCAGGCGGAATTGAACGTGCTGGCGTAAACGCCCCATAAACGTAGCGTAAAGCGCTTTATTCTCGCCTCGACCCTCCCACGCTTTTGCCATATTATTCGCGCATGAAAACATCCATGCGCACACCCCTTATCGCCCTCGCCTTTATCGTTGCCCTGCCCTTTGCCGCGCATGCCGTCGATGTGACCGATGGCATGGTCATGCCCGCAACGCCGGCCCCCGCCCCCACCAACGACCAGCCGGATGCCGAAGTGGGCATCGATGCCGCGCAGCTTAACAAAAAGCCGGAGGCCACCCGCACCGTGACGGGCGCCGAACTTGATTCCCGCGACAAGGGCCGCCTGCGGGGCGTTGAAGATTATTTCAACAGCATCAAAACTCTGAAGGCCGATTTCACCCAAACCATCCCGGATGGCCGTCAGGCCCACGGCACCATTTACCTGAAGCGCCCCGGCAAAATGCGCCTCGAATACGCCCCGCCCAATAAAGACCTGCTGGTCGCCGATGGCGAATTCGTGCATGTCTGGGATTCAAGCGCGAAGAACAGTTCCAGCGTGCCGCTCGGCACCTCGCTGGCCGATGTCATTCTGCGCGACCAGTTTAAATTTTCCGGCGATATCAAGGTCACCAAAGTGAACTACTTTCCATCCATGCTGGAAGTCACCGTGGTGCAGTCCGATAACCCGTCGGCCGGCAGCCTCACGCTGGAATTTGAAGACAACCCGTTAAAACTCCGCAACTGGCGCGTGGTGGATGCCACGGGGCAGGAAACCCGCGTGGCGCTGGCCCACGAAGAGATCAATCAGGATATCCCATCCGATAAATTCTATTACCGCGATCCCGCCTTTGGCGGCATCAAGAAATAATGCGCATCGCCACCTGGAACATCAATTCCGTGCGGCTCCGCCTGCCGCTGGTTTTGCGTTTTTTAAAAGAACACAAGCCCGATGTGCTCTGCCTGCAGGAAACCAAAACGCCGGATGAGCATTTTCCTTCGGAAGCTTTGGCCAAGGCCGGCTACAAATACCAGCATTTCAACGGCATGCCGGGTTATAACGGCGTGGCCATTCTCTCGCGCCTGCCAATCGAAAAACAAGCCATCCAGCGCTGGGCGAAAAAAGATGATTCACGCCACGTGCACGCGGTTGTGAACGGTATCGAGCTGCACTGCCTTTACGTGCCCGCCGGCGGCGATATCCCCGATGCCAAGGTGAACGAGAAATTCGCGCATAAACTGAAACTGCTCGATGAAGTCACCGGCTGGTGGGGCGAAAAAGGCGGCAACGCCAAAAAAATTCTGGTCGGCGACCTCAACATCGCCCCGCTTGAGCACGATGTGTGGTCGCACAAACAGCTTCTCGATGTCGTCTCCCACACGCCGATTGAAGTCGAAAAGCTTGGGCTGATGCAGAAATCGCTTAAATGGGTGGATGCCGTGCGGCATTTCGTGCCCGCCGAGCAGAAATTATATTCGTGGTGGAGCTACCGCGCCGCCGACTGGAAAACCTCCGACCGCGGCCGGCGCCTTGATCACATCTGGGTCACCCCGCAGCTCGCCAGTTCGCTGAAAAGCACCAAAATCCTCAAAGACGCCCGCGGCTGGGATCCCAAACCCAGCGACCACGTGCCGGTCATGATTGATTTGGGATAACTATTCCCCTCCCTCCGGGAGGGGCTAGGGGCGGAAAGGCTTCACCACATAACAAATCGCCCCCCATATCCACGAACATACCAGCGAAAGCTGGTATCCAGTTTGGTTGCGGAGAGAAAACTGGATTCCGGCTTTCGCCGGAATGTCCGTGAATTGTTTAATGGATAGGATGCTCCGCCCCTTTATCGCCTCCCGAAGAGAAGAAAACTAAACCTCATACGCCAGAAACCCGCAATGCCGCCCCACTTCCGCGCGGATGGGGTGGGCGATAATCCAGTTGCGGTCTTCTTCCGGCACGCGCACTTCGCGCGTATCCCCGCGCAAAATCACCTGCCCGGGTTTCACGCGCTGCGCATCTTCGGTAATGTCCACCAGTTGCTCGTGTTCGCTGCGCCGGATCAGCACGCGTTCAAACACGACCTGCTTGGCAAGGCCAAAATGCTTGACGGCGGCAGGAATAAGCCCGTGATACGCCAGCGCATTGCGGATCGCCTGATACGCGCGCTGCGGCGCCTTGGGGTCGTCATCCTGCCCCGCTTCCAGGCACACCGCGCTTGCAGCACCCTGGTCGCGCGCGCCGTAAATAATCGCCGCCGTAAACGCCGTATGTTCATCGCGCGTGTGGCCAAGCGCGTGCAGGTCATGCGCATCCACCTTCAGCTGGGCCCCGCGCCAGTTGCGGTAAACCGGATATGGCCCCAGCGCCTGTGCAAAGGCCAGATCTTTCGGCCCGTCGCTGAGGATCAGATGCGCTTCGCCCGGCAGCGGCACCGAATGCAGATCCAGCACATGCCAGGCATAGTCGTTGATGGAAGCGGCAAAATCATGCTGCACGAATTCGGTGAACAGCGCGCTGCGAATGGCATGCTCCGGCGTTGAAACATCACGTTCGCCATGCACCGCGATATTGCGGTTGGCATCAATCCAGATGCCGCGCACGTTCTTCTCCTTGGCCAGCGGATTAAGCACCGGATACACCGTGAGCCGCCCGCGGGTTAATGCCAGCTCACCATCCTGTATCTCCTGAATAATACGCCGCACGGCAATTTCGCCCGACGGCTCATTGCCATGAATGCGCGCGGTCACCACCAGATGCGGCCCCGGCACACCGGTTTTGAAGCGATGCGATTCAGGTTCAAATGCGTAATTTTGACTAAGTCCCACCATATGCGTTTCTCCCTTTTCACGCGTGCCGTTCAAAAAAACCGGCGAAAACGAGAGGCAGAAACGGCACGCGAAAACGCGAAACTGCATCAGTTCACCGGTAAGGAGAACCGCAGTTAAGCCTTATAAATAAAGGGGTTTCGCTG
Organism: Pseudomonadota bacterium; assembly: GCA_048498415.1. GTDB lineage: Bacteria > Pseudomonadota > Alphaproteobacteria > UBA9219 > RGZA01 > JBEHYA01. The sequence goes on along the minus strand of JBEHYA010000081.1, from coordinate 360 downwards.
CAGCCGCTTTAGCACTTGGTAACGCGGTTGCAAGCTGTTCCTTCAAATCCCGCGATCTGTCGATTTTTATATGATGCCACAAATAGAAAAATCTTTCAACAAAAAACCAACCTCATCCCCGCGAAAGCGGGGATCCAGGGGACTGGGCCTTTGTTTGAATTATTATTTTTCGCCGCAGACGCGGCTTTAGCTGGATTCCCGCTTTCGCGGGAATGAGGTAAAATCAATCAATCTTATCGTACGTCTTATCCGCCTTGAAATCCTTCGGCGCACCCACCACGAAAACCGAAGGCGCGTTATCTAACAGGCGCTTGGCAACGCGCTGCACATCCTCAACCGTGATTTTTTTAATCGCCGCTT
>JBEHYA010000080.1:0-9190 GCA_048498415.1 Pseudomonadota bacterium | reverse complement strand
TATGAATATTCTCAGAATGGAGAGGATTACCCGCCCCTAACCCCTCCCGAAGGGAGGGGGAGAAATCTACGATTTCACCTTCAGCTTGCTGCGAATGTAACCATTACTGGTCACCTTCTGCAGCAATTCCGCCGCCGCGCCGCTGGCCTGGTTGCCGCTTGCCGGCAAATCGCCTTCGCGGTGGCCGGCGCCGATGCTGCCGGGCATCAAATCGGCTGGCCGTACCTGCGCCAGATCATCGCGGCCTAAATACGAAATCGCGAGTTCACGGAAGATATAATCAAGCGTGGATGTCGCCATCTTGATCATATCGTTGCCTTCTACCATGCCTGACGGCTCAAAGCGCGTGAAGGTGAAGGCTTCCACATATTCTTCCACCGGCACGCCATATTGCAGGCCAAGCGACACGGCAATGGCAAAATTATTCATCAGCGAACGGAAGGCCGCGCCTTCCTTGTGCATATCAATGAAGATTTCGCCCAGCCGGCCATCGTCATATTCGCCGGTGCGCAAATAAATTTTGTGCCCACCGATCACGCCGCGCTGCGTATAGCCCTTGCGGCGTTCCGGCAGCTTCTTGCGCTGCAAACGCTGCGGCGCGTTTGGAATGGCGACCTGCGCCGCCGGTTTTTCGGCGGCTTTTGCCGGTTCCGGCGCCACGCGCGCGCGTTCCCATGTGGGGTCAAGCATCCACGCCAAGCTACGCAGGCCCGCTTGCTGAATATTGGCATATAAACCCGAAAGCTCATGCGCGCTGGCATCCGACGGCAGCAACACAAAATCATCAAACGGCCCTGCGATCACGCTTTGCACGGCAGCGAGCAGCGCCATGTGATCATCGGTGGTGAGCCGTGCATCATCATCGCCATTCTCACGCGCGGTCAGGAAGATTGCTTTGCTGGTTGCCGGCAGGGACGGGTGGCCAAAAATGGTTTTATGACCGCATACATGGCTGTTGGCGTTTTCGATGTCGGTGGCGGTAAATCCCATATGGGTCAGCACATCAAAATCCGGCCGCTGCATATCGGCCATGCCGATGCCCAGCTTCACGCGGCAAAATTCTTCGCCCAGCACCCATGGCGTAAACGCATGGCGCAGGGTCGGGCTGATCGCAACCGCTTCCTGCAGGCGGTTATACGTCTCGGTATCCACGCCCCATAATGAAAGGCTTGCCGCATTAATCGCCGGCGCTTCCTGCAGGCTATGCTGGCCTTCGGCGTAATACTGCAATTGCGCCACATCATCGGGGTCAAGGCCGGTTTTACTCAAACCTTCCACAATGAACGGGCTTAACTTCTGCACAATCCGGCCATCCATCGTTTGCAGAACGGCCATCTGCGTCGTCATGGGGCGGAAATTGGCGCTCTCCACCGCCAGAAAATCATTGGCGCTGGTCGTTGCAAATACACCCGTCAGATAAATCAGGCGCAGCCCCTTTTTGCGCACATTATCTAAAACGCTTTCCCATAATTTACGGGCATCCGCGACCAGATTTAGTTCGGGTGCGGCTTCCGGTTTCAGGGCAAACAGCGGATACGCATTTTCAATCTGCACTTCGCCTTCCACGGCGCCGGCCTGGCGTTCCAGCCAGCCGATGGCAGTTTCGCGTTGCGCATTGAATTCCGCGCTCGCGCCTTTTTCCTGCGCCAGCTGGGCGGAAACGCTTAACGCGCTGCCCGTCACAATGGCCATGATGCTGGCGGCATAATGCCGCGCCGCGGCGCTGTTATAGGGAATGGCTTCTGCCATCAACAGCGCGGCGAAGTTGGTGACCGTCACGGCCCCGCGCTCGTCGTTATCGCCATGGATAATATGCAGCGCCAGCGCCGCCATCTTGGCCGCCTGTTGCAGCAGGCCCGAATTCAAATGCCCTTCCTCGCGGCGGAAGCAGGGCAGGTTCAATGCAAAATAAACATCCGGCGCATCGCTTAGCGCGCCATTCAGCGAATAGGCTTTTTCAATCGGCTGATTATAAAACTTCGGCGTCTGCGGTTTTTTTGTTGAAGCAATTTCCACATCTTTCAAATCATAGGCCCAGTCAGCGCCATAGGCGGCCAGCCACGAAAGGGGCGGGCTAATCATTTGGTGGGCCAGCATCGCGCGCATCTCGTCATAAAACGCCAGCGCGTCGGCCTCACGGTTAAACAAACCCTGTTTCCAGCCGCGATACGTCAACGCGCCGGCAAAACGGTGGAACACCGCCCTGGCGCTTTGCTCGCTATCCGACAATTCGCTATTTTTATTCGCCCGGTGCGCCCACAGCCATGAAGGCACCGTGTTCTCTTCGCTCGCCTTCAGTTCACGATGAAACGGCTGGGCCAGCAGGCCATTTTTTAAAAGCGCTTCCACGCTGCGGCGCGGCCAGTTGGTGGGGAATTCAACCACGCCCGCCAATGCGGCATCTTCGCCATCCGGCTCGTTGGCATCGATCAGTCCCGTGGTAAAGCTGATGCCCGCATAGGCATCCTGGTCTTTTGCGGTAAGCAAACGATCGAAACGCATCGAAAATCCTGTCGCCAAGCGATTAAACTGACGCGTTGATTAGACACAAAATCTTGTCTTTCCGATACCGCTTCGCTAAAGATATCCCCATCTTTTATGTTGCACTTACAAAAGCTTTTTCTATCCATTTGCGGCTTCAATCCAAACGCGCTAGAAATTCACCCATGACAAACACCGCCGAACCGTATTCCTGGATCGCCCGCCTGTCCCACATCGGGACGGCGCTCTTCACGCTGTTCGGCGGCGTGAAAGTCGGCAGCGATAAATACGGCAACACGTATTACATCGAACGCTCCGTGCCGAAGGGCGTGCGCAAGCGCCGCTGGGTTGTCTACAAAGGCCGGCCGGAAGCTTCCGAAGTTCCGCCCGAATGGCATGGCTGGCTGCACTTCACCGCCGACCAGCCGCTGCCCGACGACAGTGAATTTCATCAGGTCTGGCAAAAGCCGCACCAGCCGAATTTAACCTTCACCGATCAAGCGTATTTTCCGCCCGGCCATGTCATGGAAGGCGGTAAGCGCGATAAAGCCACCGGCGATTATCAAGCCTGGCAACCCAAAGCCAAACGGAACTAAGAGGGCCATATGAACCGCAATATCATCGAAACCGTTCTGGGCGCCGTGGTGTTATTGGTTGCCGCCGTATTTCTCACCTTCGCCGGCACGCATTCCGATGTTGGCAAAAAAGACGGTTATATCGTTAAAGCCGATTTCAACCGCATCGATGGCCTTAAAGCCGGCAGCGATGTGCGGATGAACGGCGTCATGGTGGGCTCGGTGATGAAGATCGAGCTTAACAAGCAAAGCTATGTGGCGACGGTAAGCTTCAGCGTGGATCCTTCCATCAAACTCCCGCGCGATACCATTGCGCAGATTGCATCCGAAAGTCTGCTTGGCGGCAAATACCTGTCGCTTGAAGTCGGCGCCGATGAAGACATGGTGTCAACCGACGGCAAAGGTAAACTCACCCGCACCACGCCGCCCATGCGTCTCGACGACCTGATCGGCCAGCTCATTTATAAAGAAGATGGCAAGAAGACCGCTGCGGCAACGCCGGCCAATGCCGCGCCCGCGGCCGGCACGCAAAATCAGTTGCCGCCGCCCCCCGCGCCATCCAGTCCGGCTTCGACGCAACAATGATGCACCCTTTTCGCGGGCATGGTTTGATTGGGGTGGGCGCTGTTGCCTTAATGTGCTGCTTATCGTTGCCCGCCTGGGCCGAACGTACGTTTGAAAATTACCAGACCGCCGTGCTGCAGTTTCTTGATAAGCCCAATGCCCGCGTGGAAAAATATGAAGTGGGCGTCGGCAAAGACTATACCTTCCGCGGTATCACCGTAAAAGTGCGCAGCTGCCGCAAAACCACGCCGGAAGATGAACCCGAAGCCGCCGCCTTTTTAGAAATCAACGACGACCGCGCCAAAGACCCCACCCAAGCCTCGCTGTATAAAGGCTGGATGTTCGCTTCCAGCCCCGCGCTGTCGGCCCTTGAGCATCCCATTTACGATGTGTGGGTTCTCGATTGCAAAAATCCCGTGACCCCGCCGCCGGCGCCGGAAGAACCTGCCGCTAAATCGCCCGCAAAAGATGCCGGCGCGCCCGCCAAGGCCAAAGCCAAAAAGCCCTGATACTGCTCGCGGGGGATCACCTTCGCGCCGAACTGGTTTAAATGCTCGTTCTCGAACTGCGCATCGAGTAGTTGAAAACCATTTTCAACGAGCCGGGCGGCCAGATGCACCAGCGTCACTTTGCTGGCATCGCGGGCACGGCTAAACATGCTCTCGCCAAAAAACGCACGGCCCAAGCTCACGCCGTATAATCCGCCGACTAATTTTTCTCCATCCCATGCTTCCATAGAATGCGCGTGGCCCATGCGGTGCAGCGTGGTGTAAAGCTGAATAATTTCCGCATTGATCCAGGTTTTCTTGCGCGTTTCATTGGAGGCCGCGCATTCGCGCATCACCTGTTCAAACGCTTCATTCACGCTGATGCGGTATTTGCCTTGCCGCACGGTACGCGCCAGACGATGCGGCACATGGAATGTATCAAGCGGCAAAATGCAGCGCTCGGGCGGGTCGAGCCAGAATAATTCCTCGCTCTCCGCCGTTTCCGCCATGGGAAACAGGCCAAGCGCATAGGCGTTCAAAAGCAGTTTCGGGTCGAGCAACGGTAACCTTGTCTGTCATCCCCGCGAAGGCGGGGATCCACGATAGGCCATTAAACAAAGCTTTCGTTATGGGGCTTTTCGTGGATGCCCGCCTTCGCGGGCATGACACTTAGGGATGTGGGATAAACATCAACAAAGAATGAGGCAGTTTGTCAAACTGCCTCAAGAATTAAATAGGAAGTTTATGAAAAATTGTGCGTGTCAGGCTGTTATTTCAGCAAGAAATAACCAATAACCACAACAACGATCACGATGATGAACAGAAGTTCCTTTTTCATATAAGCCCCTCCAGGCTGTGTTGAAGGCATCATGTGACACCTTCTGCCAACCAGTATCGCAGAAGCCCTTTAACCCTGGCTTTAAGCCCGCAAAAACGGGTGTGCGCCGCGCATAAAAAACGTGCGGCAACATCAAGCAGTTACGAAAAAGCATGGTGCGCCGCACGCAAATGGTGCATCGCGATTAGTAAATACCGCCCGTGCCAACGTCGGCTTCCGGCGGAGTCTCCTCGACCGGCTGGCCGTTGGGGCCGATTTCATAATCGGTGGCGTTTTCAGGTATCGCTTCGGCGCCGCTGCCGCCAAGAATGCTCGCCTGTGCGCTTTCGGGATCAGTGCCGGGCAGGAACGCTTCCCAGATGGAGGCTTCGCCTTCCATCGGCGGCCGCCCGCTATCCGGATTCACGCGCAAAAGCTGCACGCCGGTCGGCACGCGGAAGGCCACATCCGGCTGATCCGCCAGCGCCTTTTCCATGAAGGCCTTGAATACAGGCGCGGAGACCGAACCGCCGGTTTCTCTTTCGCCCAAAGGCTGCGGGTCGTCATAGCCAATATAAACGCCGGCCACCAAATTCGGCGTAAAGCCCATGAACCACACGTCTTTACTCATGTTGGTGGTGCCGGTTTTACCGGCAATGGTGTGGTTCAGTGAACGCAGAATGGTCGCCGTGCCGCGCTGAATAACGCCGGTCATCATGTTGACCAGCTGATACACTGTGCGCGGGTCGTTGACCTGCTCGCGGATATCGGGAATTTCAGGCACTGTGCTTGCTTCGCTATAGGTCACATCCTTGCAGCCATCACACGGGCGGCGGTCGTGCTTCCAGATGGTGACGCCGCGCGCATCCTGAATGCGGTCGATGAAGCTGGGCAGAATTTTTTTGCCGCCATTGGCAAGCATAGAATACGCGGCGGCCATTCGCAGCGGCGTGGTTTCCTTGGCGCCCAGTGCGAACGAGAGATAATTCGGCATATCATCCACGATGCCGAACTTCTTGGCATTCGCAATCACCTTGTCCATGCCAATCGCATCGGCAAGGCGCACGGTCACCACGTTGCGCGATTTTTCCAGCGCGCGGCGCATGGTGATGGGGCCCAGGAACTCGCCGTCAAAATTGCTCGGCGCCCAGGGCGGCAGGCCGGGCCCCTGGCTGAACACGGCGGGTTCGTCATTGATCAAATTCGATGGCGTAAAGCCGTTATCGAGTGCCGCCAGGTATACAAACGGCTTGAAGGAAGAACCCGGCTGGCGCATGGCCTGCGTGGCGCGGTTAAACGCACTCAGTTCCGCGCTAAAGCCGCCCACCAGCGCCAGCACGCGGCCGGTATGCGGATCCATCGCCACAAACGCGCCCTGAATTTTCGGCGGCTGGGTCAGGCGGTAGCTCACCACCGTTTCTTTTTTCTCGGTCTTCTTCTTGGCATCGCCCGATGTCACGGTCTCGCTGCGGCGTTCGATATACACAACGTCGCCCACGCTCAGCACATCGCCCACGCGTTTGGGATATGCGCCATAGCGCCGTGGCGCGGTTTCCTTGCGCGCCCATTTCATGCCGGCAAAGGGCAGGGGAATTTTGCTGCCATCTTCAAAGCCCATAATGGCTTCGTTGTCGCGCACTTCCAGCACCACGCCAAGGCGCCACGTATCCATCGGCACAACAATATTCAGCTTGGCCAGCTGCGCTTCCCAATTGCTCATATTGGTGAAATGCGTGGGCGCCCCGCGCCAGCCGGTCTTGGCCTGGTCAAACGAAAGTAACGCCGTCTGCAACGCGCGTTCCGCCACCGCCTGCAAATCGGGATCCACGCTGGTGCGCACGGCATAGCCGTCTTTCAACACGGAAGAATTGCCATAGGCTTCCACCAGCTCCCGCCGTACTTCTTCGGCAAAATAATCGGCGCGCACATTTTCTTCCGTGCCGCGGGCGCGCATCTTCAAAGGCTCCGCTTTCGCCGCGCGCGCTTCAGCGGCAGTGATCTTGCCATCTTCATACATGCGCCCGATCACCCAGTTGCGGCGTTCCACGGCGCGGGCAGCATCGTGCACGGGATGATAGTTATTGGGCGCTTTGGGCAGGGCGGCCAGATAGGCAATTTCGCCAATCGTCAATTCATCCAGCGATTTATTGAAGTAGTTCTGCGCCGCTGCCGCCACGCCATAAGAATGCTGGCCCAGAAAAATCTGGTTCAGATAGATCTCCAGAATACGGTCTTTGGTGAGCACATTTTCAATACGGAAGGCCAGAATGGCTTCCTTGATTTTACGCGCAATGCTCACCTCATTGCCCAGCAGCATGTTCTTGGCAACCTGCTGCGTGATGGTGGAAGCGCCCACCGGCCGGCGGTCGCCGCCAAGGTTCTGCAGGTTGGTCAGAACCGCGCGGCCAATGCCAAAAATATCCACGCCGGGATGAATATAAAAATCCTTGTCTTCCGCCGAAAGAAACGCGCCGGGAATCAGCTTCGGCATTTCATTGATCGGCACAAAAATCCGCTGCTCGGCGGCAAACGTGGCCAGCAGGCGGCCGTCGCCCGCATAGACATGCGATAAAATCGCCGGCTCGTAATTTTTCAGAACGTCGAAATCCGGCAGGTTTTTGCTATAGGTGTGGAACAGCCAGAATGCCGAGCCCAGGCCCAGCAGGGTCGCCAGTACACCAACCGAAAAAATCCACGATAGAAAACGCATAAACGGGCAACCGCCGAAAAGGTGGGCCAAAGCAGGCTAGGAGGCCCATAAAGCATACCCAGCCTAAAAAATGAACAGCTTTGATCATTCTGTTCACAGGCGTATCGGACGCGGCGCAAAATACCCAAATTAAGCCATATTCCGGGCTCAGCGTTCCGGCGCCTGCCCATCGGGGCCGGCTTCTCTGTTTTCAACTCCAAAGGAGTTTTCTATGTCCAAGTCGTTCCGTAATGCCGCGCTCGCCGGTTTTGCTGCGATCGCTCTTCTCGCCACCGTTCCTGCTTTCGCCTCCGAGACCAAGGACTTCAGCACCGCTGAATCCCGCCGCGCCGTTCTCAAGCAGGATATGGCCGCCATTAAAGCTGCTAAAGCCAGCCACAATAAAGAGGCATGGCAAGCCGCCCGCGAAACCCTGAAACAGGATCGCATGGCTGCCAAGCAGGCCGTTTCGGCTTCCAGCCAGAACCGCGCTGGCAACGGCGATGCGGTCGGTTCCATGCACCAGAGCCCCTCTGCAATGAGCGGCACCGCGAAGTAATTAAAAACTTCGAATCCTAACAAATGAATGGCCGGGTTTTGGCAAGCTGCTGAAACTCCGGCCATTTTTTTGCCCAGGCCGGGCAGGGGCCGGGCGAATAAAGGTTGCTTATATCTAAAGTGCGCGTTACATTACCTCCAGCGACAGAAATAAGCTTTTTGGACAACCCATAGGAAATACGAAAGCTTGTTTTTAATGGTTTTGCCCGGTTTTAGGGTGTGGCAGCTTATCTCCTGCCCCTTTAGCACCAGGCAATTTTAGGGCGCGCCGCGCCGGTTTTGTTCTGTTGCCAAAACCTTGGATGCTGGCCTGTCGCCCGTGGCTGCTTTAGCGCCCCCTCACTCCCTCTCCGGGAACATAGAAGGCGCGATCGGTGGCCGATAAGCGCCGGAGTATATAATGGCAAAGCGTATGTTGATTGATGCGACCCACCCCGAACAAACGCGGGTGGCCGTGGTCGATGGTCATCGTCTCGAAGAATATGATTTTGAAACCGAAAGCCGCAAACAGTTAAAAGGCAACATCTACCTCGCGAAGGTGATCCGTATTGAACCCTCGCTGCAGGCGGCCTTCGTGGAATATGGCGGCAACCGCCACGGCTTTTTAGCCTTCACCGAAATTCATCACGATTATTACCGCATCCCCGTGGCCGACCGCCAGCAGCTGGAAGCAGCGTTAGCGGAAGAGCGCGCCTACCAGAATGGCGAAGACATCACCCCGCTGCCGGAAGCCCTTGAAGCCCACGAAGACGACAACACCCCCTTCATCGATGAAGAAGTCCATGAAGAGCACGTGCCGCATTCGGCCCTGCCGCCCGCTATCGGTTTAGGCGCGCCGGAACAAGGCCTGATGATGGACCCGTTCGCGGCCGAAAACGAAGCCCCGGAAGGCGATTTAGCTGAATTACCGGAAGTCTACGAAGGCCCGGAAGTCGATATGGCCGAAGGCGCCGAACCCTTGGAAGCCGTTGAAGGCGAAGCGGTTGAATCCGAGACGCCGGTTGAAAGCGTGGGCGGT
>JBEHYA010000079.1:0-9229 GCA_048498415.1 Pseudomonadota bacterium | reverse complement strand
CGGCGAAGCCGCCTTGGCCGGCGAGGTACTTGCCGCCGTCGATGGCGATGGTCTGGCCGTTGATGTACTCCGCGCCCGGCGACATCAGCAGCACCGCGAGATTGCAGAGTTCGTGCATCTCGCCGTTGCGCGCAAGGATCGAGGGATTGTTCGGGTCGACTTTCGAGTCCGTGCCGGCGCCCGGCGCGAGGCGATCCCAGGCGCCTTTGGTCGGAAAGGGGGACGACCCCATGTACCGCGTGCGCGCGACGCTATCGCTGACCGATCTCGATGTGGTGCGCGGCAAGATCAAGCCGGCGCAGGCGGCGGAACGGCTGGAGCGCCTGCGCTTTGCCTGGCGCGGCGACGATCTGGAACTGGATGTGCTGCGCCGCCTTGGCAAATTCTATATTGAAGCCGGCAAGGTGGCGGATGGGCTGGGCGTATTGAAGCAGGTGCTTGCCTTCCTTCCCGATAGCGACGCCGCGAAAAAGCTGCGCGATGAAATGGCGTTCGCCTTCCGCGACGTGTTCCTTGGCGATAAGGGCAAGGATTTGTCGCCGCTTGATGCGTTGAGCCTGTACGAACGTTTCTATGAACTGGCGCCGGTGGGCGATGAAGGCGATGCGATTATCCGCAATCTGGCCGCGCGCATGGTGGAAGTCGATCTGCTGGACCGTGCGGCGGCGATTTTATCCGATCAGGTGCGCCGGCGCCTGAGCAGCACGTTCAAGAGCCGCGTGGGCGCGCAGGCGGCGGGTATCGATCTGCTGGACGGCAAGGCGCAGGCGGCCCTCGATATTTTAGGTGATAGCGAGGTGCCGAACACGCCGCCGGAACTGATCAACGAGCGCACGCTGTTAAAAGCCCGCGCCTTCGCGGATTTGGGCCGTAAAGCCGACGCCCTCGCGCTGATTGCCAATATGAAGAGTGATAATGCCGATAAGCTCCGCGCCGATATCGCGTGGAAGAGCCGCGACTGGACGGAAGCCGCCAAGGTGCTGGAGCGTTTGATTGGCCCGGCACCCGAAGAAGGCGAAGAAATGACCGAACGCCAGGCCGCCATGGTGATCAACCGCGCGATTGCGCTGGCGATGGCGAATGATGTAGGCGGGCTGGAAGCGATGCGCCAGGTATTTGGCGGGCCGATCAAGAAGATGCCGCAGGCCGAACTTTTCCGCTCCCTCACCGAACCCGAAAACGGCCTGCCCAAGGGCGACGAAGCCGCCAAGGCGTTCTCCACGGATGTGCAGTTGTTCCAGGAATATCTGGAAAATTATCGGAAGATTAAGTGAACCCTTATTCCTCTCCCTTCGGGAGAGGTTAGGTGAGGGAAAGGTTTCGGCTGCCGCGTCACCAATTTAAATATGGATAGGTTTTCCCGCCCCTTTATCCCCTCCCGAGGGGAGGGGAAATTTAGGCCTGCTCAATCACATGCCGCTGGTCGCCGAGGCCTTCGACGCCGCATTCTAAAACATCGCCGGGTTGCAGATAATGCGGTGGTTGCTGGCCTTTGCCGACGCCGTCGGGCGTGCCGGTGAGGATGACGTCGCCGGCTTCCAGTCGCATGAACTGGCTGGCGTAGGAAATGAGGAACGGGATTTTGAAGGTCATATCGCGCGTGTTGCCGTTCTGCTTTTTGACGCCGTTGACGCTGCACCACAGATTTAAGTTCTGCGGGTCGTTGATTTCATCGGCGGTGACCAGCGTGGGCCCAAGCGGGCAGAAGGTGTCGCAGCTTTTGCCCTTCGTCCATTGGCCAGATCGCTCTAACTGAAAGGTGCGCTCCGAGACGTCGTTGCCGGTTGCATAGGCCGCGATGTGATCAAACGCATTTTTTTCTTCGATATAATTTCCTGGCTTACCGATGATGACGGCAAGTTCCACTTCCCAGTCGAGCTGGGTGGAGCCGCGGGGACGCAGGATGGGATCGTTCGCGCCGCTTAGGGAGGAGGTGGCTTTGAGGAAGATGATGGGTTCCTTGGGCGTGCTGGCGCCGGTTTCCCTGGCATGCTCGGGATAGTTTTTGCCAATCGCGATGACTTTGCCGATGTTTGCTACACACGGGGCGAGGCGCGGGGCGCCGGCCACCACGGGGAGCTTTTCCGCCACAGCGGCGGTAATTTTTTGAATGGAATCGACGGTGATATCGGCCACCACCCCATCCAGCCGGCGAAGAGCCCCGGATTTATCGACAAAAGCGGGTAAAATGGCCGAATCGGCGTAGTAACGGGCAAAACGCATCAGGACGCCCTTTCACGGGTCAGTATGTTGATTTTGTTTAGTTTATCGAATAGAAATTGCACCAACAATTTACCCACCGAACACAATTTTCTGCCATTAAAATCGAAGAGGCAATACCGTGCTGACACGTTTGATCGTTTTCCTGCTGGCCGCTTTTATTGCATTGCCAGCCAAAGCGGATGCCCCCGTGCTTGGCGCGCCCACGCCGGAAGGCATCGATCTGCAGACGGCCTATTCGCCGCTCAAGCACGCCCTGCACAATTTTCATGATTACCTGCTGGTGATCATCACGGTTATCACCATCATCGTGATGTGCCTGCTGGCCTACGTGATCGTGCGTTACAACAAGCACACCAACCCGGTGCCGCGTAAGTTCGCGCATAACACGCTGGTGGAAATCATCTGGACGGTGATCCCGATCATCATCATCGTGATCATCGCCATTCCGTCGTTCAAGATTCTTTATTATCTCGATAAGACGCCAAACCCCGAGATGACACTCAAGGCCACCGGCCACCAGTGGTACTGGAGCTACGAATATCCCGACCAGAAGATTGAAAGCTTTGATAGCCGCCCCATCTGGGATGGCACCAAGCAGACCAAGGAACAGGTCGATAAAGCGCTGGCCGATGCCAAGCCGGGCTGGATTTTCAAGGAACTGCCGCCGCAGCGTTTGCTGGAAGTCGATAACCGCGTGGTGCTGCCCATCAACACCAACATCCGCATTTATACGGCGGCGTCCGACGTGATTCACTCGTTCGCGGTGGCTTCGCTCGGCTTTAAAAAAGACGCCGTGCCGGGCCATCTGAACGAGACCTGGGTGAACATCGATCATGAAGGCGTGTTCTACGGCCAGTGCTCGCAGCTGTGCGGCACGGGCCATGCCTATATGCCGATCGTGTTCGAAGCGGTCTCGAAAGAAAAGTTTGCGGAATGGGTGAAGACCAAGGCAACGCCGGAGGCTGCGCCCGTCACCGCCAAGAACAGCGGTAAGCCCGTGAATGCCAAGGCCGATGCCGCGGCGCCCGCGCCCGTGACGACCAAGCCCGTCTCGGTTGATAAGCCCGCTTCCCACTAAGTTTCAGGTATTCGCGATTTCAGGAGCATATGAATGACGACGCATTCCCCCGCCCATCATGATCACGCCGGCCACGATCACAGCCATGATCATGATCACAAGCAAAGCTTCTTCACGCGCTGGTTCTGCTCCAGCAACCATAAAGATATCGGCACGCTGTACCTGATTTTCTCGGTCATCGCCGGCCTGATCGGCGGCGCGTTCTCGGTAATCATGCGTATGGAATTGCAGGAACCCGGCATGCAGTTTCTGGCCGACGGCCAGATGTGGAACGTGCTGGTCACGGCCCACGGCCTCATCATGGTGTTCTTTGTGGTGATGCCTGCTCTCATCGGCGGCTTCGGCAACTGGTTTATTCCGCTCATGATCGGCGCGCCGGATATGGCTTTCCCACGTTTAAACAACATCAGCTTCTGGCTGCTGGTTCCCGCGTTCCTGCTGCTTTTGGGTTCGGCCTTTGTGGGTTCAGGCGCGGGCACGGGCTGGACGATTTATCCGCCGCTCTCCTCGATTGGCCATAGCGGGCCTTCCGTCGATATGGCGATTTTCGCGCTGCATTTGGCGGGCGCAAGCTCCATTCTGGGTGCGCTGAACTTTATTACCACCATCTTCAACATGCGCATGCCGGGCATGACGCTGCATAAAATGCCGCTGTTCATCTGGGGCATGCTGGTCACCGCTTTCCTGCTTTTGCTGGCGGTGCCGGTGCTGGGCGGTGCGATCACCATGCTGCTCACCGACCGTAACTTTGGCAGCACGTTCTTTGACCCGGCCGGCGGCGGCGATCCGCTGCTGTTCCAGCATCTGTTCTGGTTCTTCGGTCATCCGGAAGTGTACATCATGATTTTGCCGGCGTTCGGCATCATCAGCCACATTGTGAGCACCTTCTCGAAGAAGCCGATTTTCGGTTATCTCGGCATGGCGTATGCCATGGTCTCGATCGGCGTGGTGGGGTTCATTGTGTGGGCGCACCATATGTATACGACGGGCATCGATGTGAATACCCGCGCGTATTTCACGGCGGCGACGCTGATTATCGCGGTGCCGACGGGTATTAAAATTTTCTCGTGGATTGCCACCATGTGGGGCGGTTCGATGGAGTTTAAAACCCCGATGCTGTGGGCTTTGGGCTTCATCTTCCTGTTCACCGTGGGCGGCGTGACCGGCGTAGTGCTGGCCAATGCCGGCATGGACGTGGCGCTGCACGACAGCTATTACGTGATCGCGCACTTCCATTACGTGCTGAGCCTTGGCGCGGTCTTCGCGATTTTCGCCGGGTTCTATTACTGGATCGGCAAGATGAGCGGCCGGCAATATCCGGAATGGATGGGCCGCGTTCATTTCTGGCTCACCTTCATCGGCGTGAACCTGACCTTCTTCCCGCAGCACTTTTTGGGCCTGCAGGGCATGCCCCGCCGCATTCCCGATTATCCGGATGCGTTTGCGTTCTGGAACCACATTTCGTCGGTTGGTTCCTATATCTCTTACAGCGCGACCATCTGGTTTGTGCTGGTGGTGATTGTAACCTTAACGCGCGGCCGTAAGGTCGAGGCCAATTACTGGCACGATGAGCACGGCACGCTGGAATGGACGGTGCCGTCGCCGGCGCCGCACCATACCTTCGAGACGCTGCCCCGGATGAAATAATAAGGGGTGTTTTATAGAAGGGCTGGGGGCTATAATGCCGCCCGGCCCTTTTGTTTTTTGGATTACGCATGAGTTTTACCGCCGCCATGGAGACCAACACCGAACTGCGCGATGCGCGGTTAGGCGATTACATTGCGTTGCTCAAGCCGCGCGTGATGTCGCTGGTGGTGTTCACGGGGCTCGCCGGCATTGTGGTGGCGCCCACCCCGATGCACCCGTTGTTGATGGCTGTTGCCGTGCTGTGCATTGCGCTGGCCTCGGGCGCGAGCGGGGCGATTAATATGTGGTACGAGCGGGATGTGGATGCGCTGATGGTGCGCACGCAAAACCGCCCCCTGCCGCGCGGGCGCATCAACCCCACCCAGGCGCTGGAACTGGGCGTGGTGCTTATCGGTTTTTCGGTGTTTTTGATGGGTCTCGCGGTGAACTGGCTGGCGGCGGGCCTGTTGCTGGCGGCTTCCTTATTCTACGTATTTATCTATACCTTCTGGCTCAAGCGCCGCACGCCGCAGAATATTGTGATCGGCGGCGCCGCGGGGGCCTTTCCGCCGATGATTGGGTGGGCCGCGGCGACCGGGCATATCGGTTGGCCGGCGATTGTGATGTTCGCGCTGATTTTCTTATGGACGCCGCCGCATTTCTGGGCCCTCGCTTTGTACCGCCGCGAGGATTACGCGCGCGCGAATATTCCCATGCTGCCTGTGGTGGCGGGCGATCGCGCGACAAAAATCCAGATGCTCATCTATACGCTGATTTTAGCGCCCGTTGCGATGGCGCCGGTGTGGCTGGGTTTTGCGGGCATTGTGTATGGTGTGGTTGCGGCCTTCATGAGCGCGGCGTTTATTACGCTGGCCTGTCTGGTGCTCCGCGATAGTGGTTACACATGGGCCAAGCGCATGTTTGCGTTCTCGCTTTTGCATCTCAGCAGTCTGTTCGGCGCGCTGATGCTGGAAAAACTGCTGGGGCTGTAAGATGCTGAGCGCAGAAAAAAAGAAGCGAAATCTGGCGATTTTTCTGGGGCTTCTGGCCTTTGTGGCGGTGCTGTTTGCGGTAACGATTGTGAAAATCAAGCTCGCCATTCAAACGGCGCATGCACCGCAGATTGAACAGCAGGTTTCACCGGCCCGTGACGCAGAATAAAAACACCCGCACATTAAAACGCCTGGCCATCGTGGGCGTTGCCATGCTGGCGCTTACTTTTATTTCCGTGCCGCTGTATAGCTTATTTTGCAAAACCACAGGGTTCGGCGGCACCACGCAGGTGGCGGTCAAAGCACCTGATCATATTGTGAACCGCAAAATCACCGTGCGGTTCAATACCGATGTGGCGCCGGGGCTGCCGTGGGAATTCAAGGCGCCGATGATCTCCATGGATGTGAAACCCGGCGAAGTGCATACGGTTACCTTTTCGGCCAAAAATTTAAGCAAGCAGCATTACGAGGGGGTCGCTCTCTATAATGTCCAGCCGGATCGCGCCGGGCTTTATTTCAGCAAGATCCAGTGCTTCTGCTTCGATAAAAGTCCGCTGGATGGCGGGCAGGCGGCGGAATACCCGGTGCAGTTTTTTGTCGACCCCGCCATGGCGGACGACCCGCAGATGAAGAACGTTTCCACCATTACCCTTTCCTATACCTTCTTTGCCGCCAAGAGCGCCGGCCTCACAAAAGCGAAGGGGGATTTCGAAGCGTGGCAAAAACGCCTGATCAAGGCGCTGGAAGGCGATAAATAAGGGCTATTGTGGCGTCGAAGCCCTAGACCGGCGGCCCCGAACCCTTTAAAAAGAAAGCCAGATTCGCCTTTAGGAGTTCCCTTTTAATGTCTGACCACAATCATGGCCCCCAATACGAAGATAGCGGTATTCCCCAGCCTTACCATATGGTGAGCAATTCGGTGATGCCGCTCCTTGGCGCGCTGGCTGCGGGCCTGCTGGCCGTTGGCATGGTTTTGTTCATGCACAAGATCAAGCTGGCTGATTTTACGTTTGGCCCGATTGGCATCTATGCCGGTTTCGCCTGCGTGCTTTCCGTGATGTTCTTCTGGTGGAAGGATATCATCCGCGAAGCCACGTATGAAAAACTGCACGGGCCGATGGTCAAGCTTGGCCTGCGGTATGGCATGGCGCTGTTCATCTGCTCCGAAGTCATGTTCTTCGTGGCGTTCTTCTGGGCGTATTTCGCTTCGGCGATATACCCGGCGGGCGGCGTATGGCCGCCGAAGGGTATTCATACCGTCGATACCTTCGACCTGCCGTTTGTGATGACTCTCATTTTGCTGCTCTCGGGCTGCACGGTCACGTTTGCGCACCACGCCATTCAGGAAGGCCGCCAGAAAGATGCCGTGCAGGCGCTGGGAATCACCGTATTCCTTGGCGTTTTGTTCACTTTCTTCCAGGCTTTTGAATATTTCCACTCGCACTTCTCGTTCAAGGAAGGCATCTACCCCTCCGCCTTCTTCATGGCGACGGGCTTCCACGGCTTCCACGTATTAGTGGGCACCATATTCCTGGCGGTCTGCTGGTGGCGGACAGCCAAGGGCCATTTCACCAAGGACAGCCATTTCGGTTTTGAAGCGGCGGCCTGGTACTGGCATTTCGTCGACGTGGTGTGGCTGTTCCTGTTCACCTCGATCTACTGGTGGGGTTCGGTACCGCGCGTTGTAGGCCATGGCTGATTGGCGGCAGCTTGCCGCGCGATCAATCGCCTGCCGGTGCCCGCGCTGCGGCAAGGGCCCGGTGTTTGAAGGCTTCATCAAAGTCATCGACCGCTGCCCGGAATGCGGGCTGGCGTTAGCCAAAAACGATAATGGCGACGGGCCGGCCGTCTTTTTAATCTTCCTGATCGGTTTCGCGCTGGTGCCGCCGGCCGTCATTGTTTCCATGCACGTGGACTGGCCGTTATGGCTGCACGGCCTTTTATGGGGCACGCTGATTTTGGGCGCCGTACTGGGGCTTTTACGGCCCGCGAAGGCGCTCACCATCGGCATTCAATACCAGCACCGGCCGGAAGCGTTTCATGATTAAAGGCTATGCGTTCAAACCTGTTCCTGCGGCCATTACGGCGATCATGTTCGCCGTGCTGGTGGGGTTGGGCATCTGGCAGGTGGAACGCGCGGCATGGAAGCGCGGCATCATCGACCAGTATAATGCGCAATCGAAACTGGAAGCGCTGGTGGCGCTGCCGCCGGCCGAAGAAGCGACCGCATCGCAATACCGCCACGCCACGCTGGGCGGCAAGTTCCAGACCATCCACGAAATCCGCCTGCGCCCGCGCGCGCTGGAGGGCAAGCAGGGCTACGAACTGATCACGCCCTTCAAGCTTTATACCGGCGAAGTGATTTTGGTGGATCGCGGCTTTGTGCCGGATGAAACCCGGGATGCCATCAACCAGCCGATTGGCACGGTGGCGGTAAGCGGCGTGCTGCGGCCTTTTTCGCCGCAGGGCTGGCGCCCGGATAACAAACCGAAAACGAACGAATGGTACTGGCTGGATTATAATGCCGTGGCCGATTTTATCGGCGATAAAAACCTGTATCCGCTGCTGCTGGCGGGCAACGATAAGCCGGTGGGCACGCCCTGGCCGGCGCCGCAGCCGTTTGATGCCGGGATTTCGAATAACCATCTGGGCTATGCGGCGACGTGGTTTTTGTTGGCCATTATTCTGCTGCTGATTTTCCTCAAAGCCAGCCGGGTGAAGCCATGAAGGTCATTAGCACCCGCGGCGATGGGGGGATCACATTTAAAAATGCCGTGCTGCAGGGTTTGGCGCCGGATGGCGGGTTATACGTGCCGGAAAAATGGCGCGTGTTCACGAAGCCGGAATTGCATGCGATGCGGTATTTATCATACCCCGAGTTGGCCGTGCGGGTGATCAGCGCGTTCACGGGCGGCGATGTGCCGGTGGGTGTGCTGGCGGCCTTGGTGCAGGATAGTTATGCGCGGTTTGATGCGGAGGCGGTGACGCCGCTTAAACAACTCAATGACCGGCTGCATTTACTGGAACTGTTCCACGGACCCACGCTGGCGTTCAAGGATATCGCGCTGCAATTGCTGGGGCGGATGTTCGGGTATTTTACCGAAAGCGATAAGCCGCTGACGGTGGTGGGTGCGACATCGGGCGATACAGGATCGGCGGCGATTGAAGGCTGCCGCGGTGTGCCGGGTGTGCGCGTATTCATTCTTTATCCGCATGGCCGGCCTTCCGAGGTGCAGCGCCGGCAGATGACGACGGTGGAAGGCGATAATGTGCATGCGGTTGCCGTAGATTGAAAAAATGACAAAGGATG
>JBEHYA010000078.1:0-9379 GCA_048498415.1 Pseudomonadota bacterium | reverse complement strand
AGCCAAACTCACGCGGCAACTGGAGAACCTCGATCAGAATATCAAGGAGATCGTGGCCGGCCACCAGATCTGGATCACCAGTTTAGGCCGCGAAGGCGTGCAGGCGAATTTACAGGGCGCGAGTTTGGAGGGCGTATGCTTAAGCGGCGTGCAATTGCAGGCCGCCAACCTCCGCAACGCGCTTTTGGCAGGCGGCATGTTCGATAACGGCACGTTCTCGATGGCCGATCTGGTGGGCTGTAACGCGCTCCAGGCCATTTTCTCCGGCGCGGATTGCCGGGGCGCGAATTTTTCCGCCGCCACGCTGGAAGCTATTGACCTCCGCGAAGCCAACTGTTCGCCGATGATGATCCTCACCGGCTTCACCGCCGCGCGGCCCGTGAACTGGCCCGCGAATTTTTCCGACAGCAACCTGCGCCACGCGCAGCTGCAGGACGGCAATTTTTTAAGCGCGAATTTCGAACGCTGCGTGCTGGTGAACGCCGATTTACGCGGCGCCAACCTGCAACACGCCACGCTGGTGGATGCCGACCTTACCGGCGCGGACCTCCGCGGCGCTAATCTCGATAACGCGGATCTGCGCGGCGCGATTGGCGTGCGTTAAATAAACATCAGTGTTTCAGCTGGCCGTTGGGGCCGTGCCTTTTGGCAGGCGCTGGCCGCTTGGGCTTTTTGCCGGGCGCGTATTGCGTATCCAGATATTCATCCAGCTGGCTGGCGAACTGGTCATAGCCCATCGCCCTCAGGCTCTCCGACGCCGCCAGAATGGCCGCCAGCGCCGCGCGGCGCTGGTTGGGCGTGACTTCCACATTCGATGTCAAAACGCGGTGCGCATTCGACTGTGCTCTGGCAAGCGCGGTGGGCTCACCGCTGGGCGGCACATCGGGCGGCAGCGCGATGCCGGCACGTTCATCCACCGGCAACAGCCCGCGAAAACCCGCCTGCACCAGCAGCGCCGCGTTGGTCAGCGCATCGTTCGTCGGCGCCTTCACCAGCATGTTGCGTTCGCTGCCGGCGATCATGGCCGTGAGTTCCCGGGTAAAACGGTGGGCAAGATCCTTGGCATCAAACGGCATGGCGCAGCTCCTTATAAAAATGACAGGCCGAATATACGCGAAATTCCCGCAACTATAAGCGGCTTCCCGCGTTAATCACGTAACTCCAATAACTACAACAATATACTGGTTCTCTAAAAATCCTCCCCCCTTGCGGGGGAGGTTGCAAGAACTTAGGTTTCGCGTCTTCCGCGAAGCCTTAGTTCTTGCTGGTGAGGGGGTTTCTTCGCTCCGCCGAAAAATCCTCGGGTGGGACCACCCCAGCCCCTAACCCCTCCCGCGAGGGGAGGGGAATTTTAGCGCCGCGCCTTCTCCAGCAACGCTTTAAACGGCACTAACATTTTATCGGCCAGCGTGGCATCACCCGTCAGCGCCTCCAGCGTATACGCCGCCGCTTCAATCGTGGAAACGCTTTCGCGCCGCGGCTCCTTGCGCAAATTTCCATACAGCGAGACTTTCGGCGGCTGCAGCACCAGCCGCTGGCATTTTAACAACCAGGCGTTGCGCCACCACAGCGCCTTGGCCTGCGCCCAGCTGCCATCCAGCAAAATAATGCCCTGCAGGTTTTCTAAAATCTCATCCTGCTCCACCGCGGGCCCGCCCTTTTTATTCAAAACAGTGAGCACGCGGGGTTTCGCGCCAGTCGGCTTGCTTGTTTGTGTGCCGAGATACAAAACGCCCCAGCGCTTCGGGTCGGCCTCGCGCCCCAGCGCCTTGGCCAAATTCCGCCACGACAAACCGGTTTTCAGTTCCGCGTTTTTAAGCTGGCGGGTGAGAATACGCGCCGTGCCCAGCACCCGGTCCTGTTCCTGCGGGTGGCGCAGCACCAGCACCGCAATTTTGTTATCAATTGGCTTGATGGCCTCGCACACGCAGAGGCGCTGCGGCTTTTCGCATGTGGGGCAGTCATCTGATGCAGCTACTTCCGTCATGCCGCATCAAACAGTTCGGCCTGTTTGCCTTCCAGACGAAGCAATAACGCCTTGGCTTCCAGCCCGCCGGCAAAACCGGTGAGCGTGCCATTCGCCCCTACCACCCGGTGGCACGGCGCAATGATCGAAATGGGGTTCTTCCCGTTCGCCGCGCCCACCGCGCGCACCGCCTTCATATCGCCCAGCTGCCGCGCAATATCGCCATAGCTGCGCGTCTCGCCATACGGAATCTCCAGCAGCGCCCGCCATACTTTCTTCTGAAATTCCGTGCCGACAAAATCCAGCGGCAGGTCAAACGTTTTGCGCGTGCCTTTGAAATATTCCTGCAGCTGCTGCGCGGCTTTCACCAGCACCGCCTGCGCATCATCGCGGCGCATCTCCCCCAGCTTCACCCGATCCGGATCATCCTTCGCCCACAACACGGCACGCAAACCCGCCTCGCTGGCCACAAGCGTAAGTTCGCCGACGGGGGATGGGAATGTTGTGAAGGAAAGAGGCATGCCTGCAAGCATACGCGCTTGAAGCCGGTGGCGCTAGGTCAGTTTGTTATCCAGATGCGATGGCAGATGGCCCACCACCGGCCGTTTGGTCTCTTCATCAAAGAAAAAATATACGCGCAGGCAGTGCTTGGTATCCCGGCTATTGCCACGCTTAAGATGCCAATCCAGTGTATGAGACTTATTGCCGTATGTGACATTATACGCATCCGTTCGAATACCCGGCGTATCCGAAAAGCTCTTGCCAATATCCATCCGCAACTCGGCACGGCGCGCATCAAAACGGGCGCGCGCTTCCGGCCCGCCATTTATAAACTGGTCGCGGTATTCGCAAGCTAAAAGCAACAAGCTTTGATAAACCAGTGTCGGGTCTTCGTAATCCGCTTTCTTGGCCGCGTTTAACGCACGCGGCAACACCACCAGCCGGTCCGCCAGATGTTCATCCACCCAATCCTTCATCACGTCATAGCTGCGCGGCAAAGGTTGCACGAGCCGGGAGCCGGCTTCGCGCCACAGCGTAATGATCGAGCTTTCGCCGCCGCTATTTGTTTTCTTCTTTAGCTTGCCAATGGTTTGCAGCAGATCATTACGCTCGCTGCGCAGCCCTTCCACCTGTTGTTCCAGGGCTGAATGCTTTTCGTCTGCACTTACCAGCTCGGCCCATACCTGCTGGATTTCTTCATTCAGGGTCTGAATTTTCTGTTTTGAGGCCAGTCCAAGCGTGCCGATTCTTTTATCTAAGGGTATGGCGCCGCGCACATCACCAAGCCGGCCCATGCGTCTTTCTGCATCGCCCTGCGTGCTGATCGCAGCGGCCTGATTAAATAGATGATCAATATATCCGCGCGCACCCGTGTCATTGCCATATGACCAATTAAGAAGCGTCTCTGCGGTTATTAGCGGATGCCGGGAAGGCGTATCACGCTCTGAATTGAAATCAGGCCGATATGTTCGAATGCCGCCCTTAACAATACCCCACTCCCCCATCCTTTTATTAAAAGCGCTTTCCTGCGCCGGATGAAGGAAATAGACATGGCTTAAAAAATCAAGGCGCATACCTAATTCTTGCACATCGACAATAGCATCGATTTCGCCAGTTTTACCTGCTGGAAGGGTAACGACGGTGACGGGAAGTACACGTTTAGGGTGTTTGATTAACATAACGGCGAGTTCGGCTTCCGCTTCCTGCTCAATCTGTTTAAGACCGTGCATCAGCATGAAGCCGTCACTTTCAAAATAAAAATTACGCGCAAGCCGCGTCATAAACGTTGGCACCCGGGCAGGCGGTTGCGCTGCGATATCGTAACCGTATTCACAAAAGATATTCATGCCGACACGAATGAGTCCGTCCGCATAGCGATAGGCTTCAAATTCTGTCGTCCAGAAATGATACCGCTCAAGCTGCCGTAATTTTACAACCCACGACAAGGTGCCATCGCCGCGTAATGAACAGATATCGAGATAAGGCACGTGATCAGTTGATAATGAAAATTCATCGTCAGTGATCATTTCCTCCGAGATGGGCGAATTTATTTCCGTTTGCAACCAGTCCCAGACGATCTGCTTTATTTTTGTCATGGCTTCTGGATCGTTTTCAGCAGCAATCCAGCCGGTGACTTGAAGTATATGCGTCTCAATAGAGAGCGGATCTTCCCGTGTGATCGTATCTTCAAACATGTTGTGTCTGGGCGCACGGCCAAAAATATAAATTTAAAAAACTATTTGATCGTCTGTTCAGCAAAAATGGCATGAACATCTATAAATTTATTATGCGTTTAATGCGTTTAACGCTTTTATCGATTTTAAAAAATCTTAAAAAATGGTGGGCGATATAGGGCTCGAACCTATGACCCGCTGATTAAGAGTCAGCTGCTCTACCAACTGAGCTAATCGCCCACACCACTTTTTTGCTGTTAAGCAAGGCGCTTTCTTAGCTGCTGCGGCTGCGTGATGCAAGCGGGTTTTGCATATATCCAAAAGCCCATTCCAAAAGCGCGTTTCATGCTTTAAAAGCGGGCCATGGTTAACCTGCGCCTAAGCCTGTATCAGCCCGATATCCCGCAAAATTGCGGCGCGGCCATTCGGCTGGCGGCGTGCCTGGGCGTGGGCCTCGACCTCATCGAGCCCTTCGGCTTTATCTGGGACGCGCCCCGCGTGCGCCGCGTGGCCATGGATTATTTTGACCTGTGCAACCCCGCCCGCCATGCCAGCTGGGAAAAATTCCACGCCGATGCCAATGCCACAAACAAACGCCTCGTCATTCTCTCCACCAAAGCCGCGGTGCCTTATACCGATTTTAATTTCCGCGAAAACGATGTGCTGCTCATGGGCCGCGAAAGCGCCGGGCTCCCTGATGCCATCCACGCTTCAATCCCCCACCGCCTCGTCATTCCCATGGCGGCAAACGCGCGTTCCCTTAACGTGATCACCGCTGCCGCAATCGTTCTCGGCGAAGCCTTGCGGCAGCTCAATAAAAGCCATAGAACACCCGCATGAACATGGCCCAGAAAAAGAACGCGCAAACCAGCGCCAATCCGCTTTTCCAGCTTGCCAGCGCGCCGTCCAGCGCGGGCGAAAAAGCGCAGGCCGCCGCATGGTTCAGGCAGTTGCAGAACGATATCTGCGCGGCATTAGAAAAAATTGAAGATGAATATAGCGGCGTGAAGGGCGCGCGCTTCGCGCCGAAAAAATGGCGCCGCGAAACGCCCGACAAAAGCGATGGCGGAGGCGGCGAAATGCGCCTTCTCAAAGGCGACGTATTCGAGAAAGCGGGCGTGAACTTTTCCGAAGTGTATGGCCAGTTCTCGCCCGAAATGCGCGCGTCAATTCCGGGCGCGGGCGAAGGCGGCGGGTTCTGGGCGTCGGGCATCAGCCTGGTCATTCACCCTAAAAACCCGCATGTGCCGCCCGTGCATATGAATACGCGCCACATCTGCACAACCAACCGCTGGTTCGGCGGCGGCGCGGATCTGAATCCGATTTTTGCCATCGACGCCGATACAAAAGATTTCCACGCGGCCCTGCAGCGCGCCTGCGATGGCCACAACCCCGCCTATTATCCCGCCTACCGCGACTGGTGCGATGATTATTTCACGCTTGCTCATCGCGGCGAAAAGCGCGGCGTGGGCGGCGTGTTTTACGATTACCACGACAGCGGCAGCTGGGCGCATGATTTTGCCTTTACGCAAAGCATCGGCAAGGCCTTTCTGGAAATTTATCCGCAGCTGGTGCGCCGCCATATGTTTGAAGCCTATGACGAAACCGAACGCGCCGCGCAGCTCAAAAAACGCGGGCGCTATGTGGAATTCAACCTGCTCTACGACCGCGGCACCCGCTTTGGCCTGATGACGGGCGGCAACGTCGAAGCCATTCTCATGAGCCTGCCGCCGCTGGCGAGTTGGGAATAGTTTTGTCATCCCGGGCAAGCGCAGCGCGACCCGGGATCCCATTTGGTTTTTCTCAACAAGCAGCGTCATCATGGGATCCCGCCTCAAGTGCGGGATGACATAAGAAATTAAATAGCCTCTTGCATGGGTGCCGCGCACGCATAACAATGCCGCCACGCTTCATATTTTATGAATTTTAAACATGGCGGAATGCCTTTCTTTTTCCACCCTTGAAGAACTGCTCGGCTTTTACAGCCTGACGCCGGATGATGCCGCCCGCGCCGCGGCCATTACGCACGACTTTACCGCCGCCAGCGAACTGCAGCCCGGTTTCCACGTGCGCCTGGGCGAACCCGATCCCTTCACCGAACGCCGCGCCGCGCGCGCCGGCAAGCGCTGGACGCATGCGGAAGTCCCCGGCCACGCCACGCCGTTTTATGCCAGTGCGATGCCGGCTGAAAATGTGCCGCTGAACGATCCGCAAAATCTGGGCCGCATCGCCCGCGCGCTGCGCCTTGCCCTGTATGGCGTGGGCGGGCAGCTCACGGCATTCAAAATGCTCCAGGATTACACCGCCGATAAGACGCTGCCCGGTAATGATGTGGGGGAAATCCATGTCCGCGCCGCGCGGTTCGCGCCGCTGCTGATCGGCACCGATATCGTGAATGCCGGCCACCGCGCCGTGCACGGGCAATGGATGTGCGGCGCCGGCGGTTCCTCTGAACACAACGCAACGCTCGGCGCCCTTGTGCTGGATAAAATTTTTATGTCGGGCCTGCGCCCCCTCTGGGCGGATGGCAGCCTGCATACCCGTGATTTCGGCGATCTGGGCGGCGTGATGGATAGTCTTTATCTCGCACTCATGCCGCGCGCCGTGCTGCATCGCCGGCGCCTGCGCGATGAAAAGATAACCGCGCTGGTCACCGCCGCCGATGACGGTACCGCGTTCTTCGCCCCGCAAACGCGCCACCATTCGGCTTACCTGAAAACGCTGAAAAAAGTCGCGCCTGTTATGCGCCGCAATGAAATCCAGCTGCTGCGCTATTTTTTATACGATCTGCCGGCCCTGCGGCCAAAACCATCCCATGCCGTGCTTGCCACGGTGCTGCCCAGCCTCCCGACTGATAGCAGCATGCCAATGCCAGCAGTAACACCTGCGCGTCCCAGCGCTGCCGCGCTTGGCCTTCGCGTGATCACCAACGAAAATTTTGAAAGCTAATTCCATTTCTCCCCTCCTCTTGAGGGCGCTTTGCACAAAAGGACCCTCAGCATCCACACGCGTCACCCCGGCGAAGGCCGGGGTCCACGAAAGGCCGCAAAACGAAGGCTTTCCTGCTGGGCTTTTCGTGGATGCCGGCTCTTCAAAGGCATGACGGAATGGTTTTGTGCAAAGCGCCCTCAAGGGAAGGGAATTCTAATTTATTTTTTCAACAAACACGTATTCAGCATTTTATAGACAAGCTTCGCCGCCAGAAAATCGCAGGCATGCAGGTCTTTGCGGGGGGAAAGTTCCACCAGATCGGCGCCGACGAAATTCAAACGGCCGCGGGCGGCATCCATAATTTCCATGACTTCCGGCCAAAATAAACCGCCGGGCTCCGGCGTGCCGGTGGCGGGCATCACGCTGCCATCAAAGCCATCGATATCGAACGAGAAATAGACGGGCAAACCATCCAGCGGCTCCAGCATTTTCTCGATATTCCAGTCCTTCTTGTCCTTGGCGAAGAACATGCGAATGCGGTCGGCATTGCCTTTCAAAAACGGGATTTCTTCGGCCGAAATATTGCGAATGCCGATGGAAACATGTTTCACGACTTCCGGGTAATCCAGCACGCGCCGCAACGCTGCCGCGTGGCTGTAATGTTCGCCGTCATAGCCATCGCGCAAATCCGCATGCGCATCGAAATGCAGCACACCGATTTTTTTGTGGCGCTTGACGAAAGGCCGAATACTGCCGGCGGTCAGCGAATGCTCGCCCCCCAGCACGAACGGAAATTGCCCGTTCGCCAGCACGCCTTCCACAATATCTTCCAGTTGGCTCAGCGCCGGCTTTAACCCGCGCTTGATCACGGGTTCTTCCAGCGTCGTCACGCCATATTCAAATACCGGTTCCTTCCACAACGCTTCATCGAACAGTTCCACCTGGTGCGAGGCTTTCAAGATCGCCGCCGGGCCTTTCGCCGTGCCGCCGCCATAGGAAACGCTTTCCTCGAGGCCAAAGGGAATGATCACCGCCTTGGGGTTCGCCATTTTTTTGGGCATGCCGAGAAAGCCGGCTTTGGGGGATAAATGGGCGGGAGAAGCCATGGTTGTTCCTTCACAAATGATGCTTCAAAACATAGCCGTTAAGCCCATCAAGGCAAGCCAAAATCGCCCTTAAAGCAAAGATTGACTAGCCGGCGTTTACGCGCCAAAACGAAAGACATCCTCTCCGGCGTTTCGCCACTTTTTCACAAGGAAAAATACTATGCCCGGCCCCATTACCGCCTTCATGGAAAAGAATTACCTGCACTTCAACGCCGGCACCACGGTGCGCGCGGCCAAGGGCTACAAGAATTTTGTGGAAGGCGGCGGCAAGATGATGATCGCCATGGCGGGCGCCATGTCCACCGCCGAAATCGGCATTCAGCTGGCGGAAATGATCCGCCAAGACAAGGTCGCCATCATCTCCTGCACCGGCGCGAACTTGGAAGAAGACGTGTTCAACGCGGTTGCGCACAACTACTATCATAAAGTTCCCCATTACCGCGACATCACCCCGCAGGATGAAGAAGAATTACTCAAGAACCACTTCAACCGCGTCACGGATGTGTGCATTCCGGAAGAAGAAGCGTTCCGCCGCATGGAAGGTTATTTACTGCCGCTGTGGCAAAAGGCGTCACGCGACAAAAAGCCGCGGTTTCCGCATGAATTCCTCTATGAAATCCTGCTCGATAAGGAATTCCAGAAACAGTTCCAGATCCCGCGCGAACATTCCTGGATGCTGGCGGCGGCCGAGAAAAACCTGCCCATCGTCGTGCCGGGCTGGGAAGATTCATCGTGTGGCAACATCGCGGTCTCGCGCCACATGCAGGGCGATTTTGAACTCGATGCCATCAAGGGCGGCCTCCACTACATGAAGTTCATGGTCGACTGGTACCGCAAGACCTCGGCCAAAAGCCGCATGGGCTTTTTCCAGATCGGCGGCGGCATCGCCGGCGATTTCCCCATCTGCGTCGTGCCGCTGATCCGCCAGGACATGCACCAGGAAGACGAAGCCGGCGACGTGCCGGTGTGGGATTATTTCGCCCAGATCACCGACGCGCAGGAAAGCTACGGCGGCTATTCGGGCGCCGCGCCATCCGAAAAAATCACCTGGGGCAAGCTCACGGCGAAATCCGAACGGCACAGCATCACCTCCGATGCCACCATCGTCGCGCCGTTAATCTTTAGCTACGTGCTGGGGCAGTAACGGGGTTTAGACTTTCAGGCATCCCCGCGCAGGCGGGGATCCAGTGTCTCTTGTTTTC
>JBEHYA010000077.1:0-9419 GCA_048498415.1 Pseudomonadota bacterium | reverse complement strand
AGCCGGGTGTTGAAGAGTCAAAGTCGCCTTGAGACAAATAAGTATGCCCCGGCGAAAGCCGGGGTCCATCTTTCCATCGGCACAATGGGTCCCGGCTTCCGCCGGGACATACATGAGGAGATCATCATGCTCCACTACGATACCTTCGGGCCTGTGCAGCAGGTGATGAAGAATATTGAAGTCAACGTGCCGCAGATTTTCGCCGGCACGGGGGATGCGCTCACCGCCAACATCAACAAGGTCATCCGTGATTATTCCGGCAACAATGGCTGGGATTTCGTGGCCATTTCCGTCAACCGCGGCATGGCGCGCGAGCAGCTCGACAGCTTCTTTGGCGAACCCATCACCCATATCGGCCCCATTATCATCGACCCCACGGCGTCCACCGAAGTGCATTCGGTTTATCCCTCGCAATCCCGCGCCAAAATCCAGAAAGAACGCCTGATCCAGCTCAATGAAAGCACCGGCGATGTCATGATCATCCTGTTCGGCGTGAACGGCGTTAATACGCAGGTGATGCAAAAAGAATTTCTCATGCGCCGCATCCGCATGATCGGCGGCATGCTTGATCAAACCATCGATTCAATCGATAAAAACGAAAAGCATCTTGAACTCGCGCAATCGCAGATCGAGCTCATTCATCAGGTGCGCCAGCGCCTCAATGGCCTGCGCAGCATCAGCGATGGCAACCTCTCCAGCGAAGCCATGCAAACCCAAAGCCTCGGCATGGGCATGAGCGCGGATTTATTCGTCATCATGGCCATGGCCCGCATGCTTTATGAAAACGTGAATGATCAAAACGTGCAGCAGGCCTTCCGCACCATCGAATTCCAGGTGGCCGGCATGCCCAAGGAATTCAAAGCCCTGAATATTTCCTACGCGCCTTACGAACACATGGCCCGCAACCTGCTTAATCAGGAGCGGAAATTGAACGCCGCCGCCTACGCCCCGCCCGATATCCGCGACGCCGATATGGACGGCAAGGTCGATAACAAGCCGGTAACAGTAACGGCCGACCACAAGCCAACTCCCGTCTGAAAATATTAAGCCCTTGAATTAAAAAGAAATTACACGCATCATAATTGCGATTCATTATTAATATAATCATTGAATTAAGAATGACTCTCATTATTATCATGGCCAGTTCCGTCCCCTCCATGGTCATGTCCCGCGCAATGCAACCGCAACACAAGCCCGCCGCCACTTTCGATTTTGCCGATAATGCCCCCGACCCACGGCCGCGCCTTGAACGCGTACAGGTCGCCGGCACCAAGCAGGCGGTGCTCTCCCAGTTAAGCGCCGCCATTCCCCGGCGCTTCGCCGATGTCGCCGCGGCGCTCGTCCCCTATCTGGGAGAAATCGTTGAAGATTACACGGCGCGCACCCGGTTCAGCGAACTTGAAGTCTCGGTCAGCCAGGGGTTTGCCCATCAGGAAATTCCGCATTACGCCGAACGCAGCGCCGTCAACAACGCGGCCCTCACCGTCGATCCGCTCGCCGAGCAGCACATGCGCGCCAGCGATGCGCAGTTTTTCGCCAATGGCCGCGATCTGGCCAGCCATCAATCCGCGCTGGTGCGCGGGCCGCAGGGCGTGCTGGTCATCATCAAGGGTGCGCATCAATTCAACCCGCAGGAAGAAATCCAGCGCCAGCTGCAGCGCATTGCCTATTTAACCTCGCTGCAGAAGGTGCTTTCGCTCACCGCCTCCAGCGCGCAGGATTCGCAAGTTTTAGGCCATTCCATCGGCCAGATGGCGCAACGCATCATCCCGCTGTCCAATGCGCTGAAGGAAGTCGGCCGCATTCTGGCGAATGGCCAGAAAGATCCC
Source organism: Pseudomonadota bacterium (assembly GCA_048498415.1). Lineage (GTDB taxonomy): Bacteria > Pseudomonadota > Alphaproteobacteria > UBA9219 > RGZA01 > JBEHYA01. The sequence goes on along the minus strand of JBEHYA010000077.1, from coordinate 7,590 downwards.
GCGCAGCTTGATAGCAAGGCGCTTGCCGCCAGCCTCGCCTCGCTTCATGAAGCGGTCAAAAACATTCCCGCCAACGCCTCGCCCGATATCGCGCGCATGGTTCAATCCATCCGCAGCGAAGTGGCGGAGCTGCAAAAATCGCCTCTCGTGCGCGCCGCGCTCACCAACATCACCAAACTGGAAACTGCTTCCCCCCGCCAGAATTTTGCCGCCCGCAACACCGTGCAAAACCGCGTGGCCGCCACTCCATCGGCCACCGTCATGCCGCTGGCTGCCATGACGCCGGCCCAGCAGCGCGCTGCCATTACCACCACATTTAGCAAAAGGCCCGCCACTGTGGCCGCAACAGTTGCCGGCGCCGCGTTCAGCCGTATGGAAGCCGTGCGCAGCATCTCGGCACCCGTGGCATCCGTTACCGCCAGCGTTTCCGGCGTTGCAACTAGCGTACTGGTTGCCACGGGCACACCAACCCCCGTCGAAGTCGTCACCCCGCCGGCCGCCATCGTGGTCCCGTTGCAGCCCACCGAAGTGCAGCAACAACCCCAACAACAGCAATTGCAGCAACCGGTGCAAACAACACCCGTGCAGCAGGTGATTGTCCAGCAGCCGCCCGTAGTCGAACAAACCGTTATGGTAACGCCCGCGGCGAACCAGCCCGCCAACGTTCAAACCACCGTCGTGGAACAAAAAACCGTGCAGGCGCCGATGGCGCAGTCCGTCGAACAGCCGGTTATTCAAACGGTGCAGCAGCCCACCACGCCGGTGAATGTCATCACCCCCGTCACCTTCACGGCAACTGAAACGCCCATCATTCCTGCACGCATTCAACCCGCCCGCTTTGATGCCGCGCAGCCCATCAGCCCGGCTGCCGCATATGCCGAACTCCGTTCCTTCATGATCCCGCCCGCCGTCATTACGCGCGAAACAAACTTTGTGCAGCCCGCCGGCGAACGCATCGCCCCGCCGGGCCGCTATGCCGAGATGAAAGCGCCGCCGCCGGAAACACCGCAAAAAGCCGCCCCCGCCGCCACACGCGCCGATGTCGCCGCCAAATCCGACAAGCCCGCCGATGCCTTGCTGCGCAGCACCGATGCAGTCATCGTGAACCGCCTGCCCGCCGAAAAGGCGGAAGAAGTCAAAAAGCAGGCGGCCGCCAATCTCAAAGGCATGTGCGAAGATTGCGATGGCACCAAGTGCCCCATCTGCCTGCAAAAACAGGCGCAGGTGAAATCGGATATTGAAGCCATCATGACGGCGCGGCTCAGCCCCGCACCCCATGCCGGCCCGCGCTGATTATTATTTTTTTAAAGGACATATAAAATGAACCGCGAATTATTCAAACTAAAGCCTTACAAAACCGGCTGCGGCGATTGCAAAGTCAGCGGCGATGCAAACAGCAAAGAGCATGCCGGCTGCGCGCACGCCGCCCAGTACGAGAGCCCCGAATTTATGGTAAGGGCTTTCCGCGAAATGGCCGCGCAGATGCTCGCTAAAAATAAAAGCTTATCGCCGGCGGATCGCGAACGCCTGACCCGCGAAAGCAGACTGAGCGAAAAGGATCCGGCCGATGTGAAATATGTCATGGCGATCATGGGCGCCGCACGCCAACGCGCGGCCACCCGCCAGGCCGATCGAAAGGGCGCACACACCGCCCTCACACGCGGATAAGTGCAATTACGGCAGGCTTATACCCCGCTTATATGGCTAACCCTTTATTCCGCCACAATTTTTTACCCCGCCCGAAAGTAAAAATCAGTGGGCAAATCGGTTCCCCGGTCTATATAAATCCTACTATATTACGTTTCACGCATTGATCGGGATTTACTGGCCATGGCCTTGCTATCATTAGGTGGCAACAGAGAAGGAAGAGAAGAACGGGACGCAAGGCGGGCTCGCGAACGCATCGCGTTGGCCCGTGCGCACATGGCAGGCTCTTCCCTCCCCGCCGCCCAGCAGGCACCCGTGCAGGATAGCGGCCAGTTATCCCGTGGCCCCGCCAACTCGTTTTTTGATGAACCGTTCCCCGTTGATGAACCGCAAGGCGTAGTTTACGGCGACCCCACAGATAACGGCGAAGTCTTGTATGACGAGGCACCAGAACCCGAAGCCATCGCCGAAGACCCTCCTCCCGTCACCGATTATAGCGCTTACGCCGGCGGCGGCCTGCATGAAGAAGAACCCGTACCATCTGAACCGGCGGCGCCAGCATGGCCCGCGCTGAGCGCAGACCATCCGGTTTTTCCCGCGCAAGAATTAGCTGGCAATGGCGGTTTTGTCCTTACGCCGCCATTGGTTACGATAGTTGAATCGTCTTCGCTGCCGCCAGGCTATGGCCTGCGACGCACCACCTATCGGGGCCATGAAGTGCTTACCCGCCTTCCTCCGCGCGAAGAGCCAAAGCTTTCACCCATCACGACACCTGTAATTACAGCGCCGGATGACATTTTAACGCGTACCAGAAACGAAACCGCCGCCGCTCCTGCCGTATCCCTTAAGCCGCCGCCTGAAATCTACCAATACCGGAGCCCGGCAGAAATATTGCGGATGGAGCAGGAAGCCGCCGCTGAACACGCGCGCCAGCAGGAAGCCCGCGCCGACCGCGCCGAAGCGATTTTGCTGAGCCTTATCAAAGATAACCGGTTGAAAGATTCAGCGCCGGCAACAATTGTCAATGCGCTCGTCACCTTGAAAACGACAAGCCCCGAACGCTTCGGAATCGTTCTCGATGCGCTCGCCGACATGGATTTATGCGCGGTGCTGCCGGAAGGCGCCATCAGCGACGTCGCCCAACTGGTTGCCGATCGCCCCACCCTGCAGCCTTTAAACGGCAGCACGGAAGCCGAAGAAGTTGAAGAGCCTGCGGTTGAACCGGTTCACATGCAAATGGAAGAAGCGCCGGCTGCCAACGGCGAAACGGTGGCTGAAGTAATCGCTGATTACCCGGATGACACCGAGGCGGAAACTCGCCGCGCACGCGCCGTCATGCATGGCGTGACGAACAAATCCCGCCACCCAGCTACAGAAATTCCGACGCATCGCGTAACAGCTGAAGACGTTCTATGGGAAGAAACAGTGGTAAAATGGGCGCCCCTCGGATACAAGCCGGGCAACTCCACTACCTCGCATGAGGCGAGCATTTTTGACCAACCGCCTTCCCTCCCGTTTGAAAACCTGGTGCGTGGTGTGGCCGGCAAACTGGGTGCAGCCCTGCGTCCTGCCAGCAAGCCTGTCCGCCCCAACCATTTTACGGGTAGCGGCGTCCGCGGTCCCAGGTATGCGCCTGGCGAGTAAACACCAGCCGGTCGTGCAAACGAAACGGCATATCCTGCCAGAATTCAATCATATCCGGCGCCACGCGATAGCCTGACCAGTGCGCGGGCCGCGGCACGTTCTGGCCTTCAAATTTTTTCTCAAATTCCGCCACGCGCTTCTTCAGCGTCTCCGGGCTGTCCAGCGCTTCGCTCTGCTGCGAGGCCCACGCGCCGATCTGGCTGCCCCGCGGGCGCGTGGCAAAATATTCATCGGCTTCCGCATCGCTCACCGGCTGCACCACGCCTTCAATGCGTACCTGCCGACGCAAACTCTTCCAATGAAAACATAAAGCCGCCTGGCTGTGCTGCGCCAGCTGCTGGCCCTTGCGGCTATGCGTGTTGGTGAAAAAACAGAACCCGTTCGCATCGAAACTTTTGAGCAGCACGATTCGCGACGACACCCGTCCGCCCTCGCCCACGCTAGCCAGATTCATGGCGTTGGGGTCATTCGCTTCGCTTGCCGAAGCCTCCGCAAACCATTCCGCAAACAGCGTGAACGGGTCGTTTCCTTCAATCAGCGGGCGCGCGGCATCGTTCGGCATAGCCATTTCCATGTTGTTTCTTTATGCAATCTAGCGAATTCATGGCTTTCCAACAATCCTGACAAAGTCTTGCCCCAATTCAGGGCTTCTTTTAATGTTGCACAGGTTTTTAAAGGTTCTTCCCACTCCTCACCCTCAAAAGGCGATTTCTCATGACCAAGCTTTTCGGCAAATCCGTTGTCGCAGCGCTGCTGCTTTCCAGCGCCCTTTCCCTCTCGGCCTGCCAGTCCGATGAATGGGGCCAGAAACAATCTATTGGTACCGTGGTGGGCGCCGGCGGCGGCGCGCTGCTGGGTAACCAGTTCGGCAAAGGCACCGGCAACGTGATCGCGACCGCCATCGGCGCAGTTGCCGGCGGCTGGCTGGGCAATGAAATCGGCTCGTCGCTCGATAACGCCGACCGCGCTGCCTTAAGCCGCGCGCAAAGCCAGGCCTATGCCGCGCCGATCGGCCAGCAGATCACCTGGAACAACCCGCAAAGCGGCAATTCCGGCACCTTCACGCCGGTGCGTGACGGCACCGCGGCGAATGGCGAATATTGCCGCGAATTCCAGCAAACCGCGACAATTGGCGGCCGCCCGCAGCAAACCTACGGCACCGCCTGCCGCCAGCCCGATGGCGCGTGGAAAATCGTCAACAACTAAGCGTTGCTGATCCCCTATAAAAAGCCGGGCCCCTAAAGCCCGGCTTTTTGTTTCTTTACTCTATTTCGAAATGCCCTAATTTATTAGCTATGCGTGATCCCTATACGGTCCTTGGCGTTAGCCGCACTGCCAGCGATGAAGACATCAAGCTCGCCTACCGCAAGCTTGCCAAAAAATACCACCCGGATCTTAACCCCGGCAAAAAAGACATTGAACTGAAGTTCAAAGAGATCAACGCCGCCAACGACCTGCTCGGCGACCCCGAGAAGCGCAAAAAATTTGATCGCGGCGAACTGAACGCCGAAGGCAACGAAACCCGCCAGCAATATTCCTACCGCCGCGCCAATCCGAACCCCGGCCAGAGCAGCGGCGGCAATGCCGATTTCAACGACTTCGTCGCCGAAGATATTTTTGCCGATTTATTCGGCGGCGTGCGCGCCAAAGGCACGCGCTTTCACTCCAACAGCGGCTGGGGCAACGGCGCCGACCCGTTTGCCAGCGCCCGCGAACGCGCGCGCGGCGGCGATACGCACGAGCCGATTTCCGTCAGTTTCCTTGATGCCGCCCTGGGCGCCAAAAAGCGCGTGACCCTGCAAAGCGGCAAAACGCTTGAGATCACCATTCCCGCCGGCACGCAGACCGGCAAGAAAATGCGCCTCAAAGGCCAGGGCTATCCCGGCATGAACGAGGCCACCGGCGGCGACGCCATTTTGGAAATCACCGTGGAACCCCACGCCTTCTTCACCACCAAAGGCAACGACCTGTATTTAGAACTCCCCATCACCCTGCAGGAAGCCGTGCTTGGCGGCAACGTGCATGCCCCCACCCTAGAGGGCCAGGTGGAAATCAAAGTGCCCAAGGGCGCCAACACCGGCACAACCTTGCGCCTGCGCGGCCGCGGCATCGTCGATCCGCAGGGCGTGCGCGGCGACCAGTATGTGAAACTCAAAGTCACCCTGCCCGACACGCCGGATGAACAGCTCACCAAGTTCATTGAAAAATGGAGCGTGAGCCACGCCTACGACCCCCGCAAAAAAGCGGGCATTGTTTAAAAGAGGCTCCCCCTCCCACCGGGAGGGGGCAAGGGGGCGGGAAACCCTATCCCCTTGGAAAATTCTCATAATGGGGAGGATTGCCCGCCCCTTTATCCCCTCCCGGTGGGAGGGGAAAGAATTATAATATATAGTTTCCTGCAACGCTCAGGCGTATAATCCAAAGCTATGGAACTGGCTGCGGACCATTATCCGGAATCGTCCTACCGCTTCGTGCTCACAGGCATGAAGGAAGGTTTTTCCGTTCCACCTTTCGTGCGGGATTTTGTGCGCAACATGTTCCAGGTCACGGGCCCCTCGCTTGATCTCCGCTGGGGACCGGATATGCCCAAGCCCTCGCCCGTTCTCTATACACATGCCGTCGCGCAACACGCCAAAGCCGGCGTAACCGCACGCGAAACCCGCAAGCTGGAAACCCGCGGCCACGCCGTTGCGACTAACTCCGCACCCGCTGCGCCTGGCGGCAAAGGCAAGATCCGCGCCAAGACCACCAAATTTGCTAGCTTGCTGCGCGACTGGTATTGGCAGGCTTTTGGCCCCGTCGACCAATTCGGGGCATGGACGCATGGCGGCAAAGAAAAGCCCGAAGACTGGGATATCTAACCGCTAACCCCTGTTCTATCAGAATAATGCAGCGTTTGTTTTCAGCAAACGAAAGTATTTCCGCCTGTTAAACTCAGAGCCTGCGCATTTTTTAAGCGATTTAGATGGAAGACATACTCAGTCACAGCATCGATATTATCGGTGACATCATGGCCGAACCGGTGACCGCCCGCAAAGCCATCGAACGCCGCTGGCAGGTGGGCCGCAGCCATTCCGGTCATGGCCCCTTGCGCGAACTGCGCGATACCGCGCGCGACATCGCCCGCAATTTCATGCGCCTCGAATGGGGCCTGAACCGCCTTGGCCTGAAGGCCACGCCGTTTACCATCACGCTCGCCTATGCCAGCTGGGTCAAACAGCTTGATCCCGATATGTGCTTCGCGCTTGCCAGCCGCGAACTCTGCGCCTCGATGGCGGATACCACCCAGACCATCACCACCGTCGTCTCCCAGGCGCCCTTCGATAGCCCGCTGCTTCAGCATGCCGATATGCCCGATCATATAAGCTATGAATGCCCGGCTTTTCTTTATCCGTCGCTCTACGCCCAATACGCCGAAGGTCTCGCGCCGGAACTCCGCGCGTTGTTTGGCAACCCTACCGTCGATGCGCGCATCAATACCCTTAAAACCGACCGCCGCAGCGCCTGGGCGGAGTTGCTGGGCGATGTCGAAGACGTGGATGTCACCCATTTTTCCCCGCATGGCCTGCGCATGCGCGATCTTGATCATGTGCTGGATAAACATCCGCTGTATGTAAATGGCGAAATCGAATTTCAGGATGAAGGCTCGCAGCTGATCGGCCTGCTCGCCAACGCCCATCCCGGCGAGCGCGTCCTCGACCGCTGCGCCGGCGCCGGCGGCAAAACGCTGCAATTAGGCGCCGCCATGGAAAACCAGGGCTATATTTTAGCCACCGACATTTCAAAAACGCGCCTGCGGGCGAATGAAGAACGCTTGCGCCGCGCCGGCGTTAGTATTGCGACCACCCGCGCGATTGCCAACAGCGAGCGACAGAAACCCTTGCAGGATGCCGGCCTGTTCGACCGCATCCTGCTGGATGCCCCGTGCAGCGGCACCGGCACGTGGCGCCGGCAACCAGAAATACGCCTCAACATGGGCGAGGATTATTTCCGCCATCTCACCCGCATTCAGGAAAGCCTGCTCGAGACCAGCGTGGACAGTCTGCGCCCCGGCGGTTTTCTGATTTTCGCCACCTGCTCCATCATGGAGCAGGAGAACATGGGGCAGATCGGCCGCTTCCTCGCCCACCATTCTGATTTCTCGCTGGTCCAGCCCCGCACCATGCGCCCGGATGTTTTCGACCACGTGGATCTTGCCGACCCCCGCGTCATGCAGCTCACCCCCAGCCGCCACCAGACCGACGGCTTTTTTTGCGCCGCCCTCTACCGCGCCCGCCAGCCCAAGCCGCAACTGGCCTA
>JBEHYA010000076.1:0-9475 GCA_048498415.1 Pseudomonadota bacterium | reverse complement strand
CATGTGACGTTGGACGGCCAAGCGCTCGGCTACAGTGACACGAATGGCTACGATCTGAGGGGCGCACGCAGCCTCGAGATCGTCGGGTCGGTCGAAACCTGCTCCATGCTGGCCTGGCCCTGTTCAGAAGCCGACTGCTGCGACGACGGCTGCATCTGCTGCTGGCGGGCGCTGGCCTTCCAGGCCTGGCGGCTCTGGCTGGTCTGCATCTGCTGGCTGACCATGCCCTGCGACACGGCGTAGTTGTTGCCCAGATCAATCGTGAAAGCTTCCGGGGCGGCGAAAGCGGGAACGGCGACTACGGCAAAAGCCGCGGCGAGAAGAATCTTTTTCATTGTTTAGCTCCAAAAGTGGTGGGTCGTTAATTGGACGTACCGGCGGCGCCGTTACGGGTGCCATATTTCCCTATAAATTGTGGCTTGTTAAGGGCGTGTGGCCAAGTTTCTGGGGTTGTGGCATAAATATCATAAAATCATCATAAGCGAGTAATTACGCCGTTGTTTTGACTTCTTATTTCTTGATAGTTTGACGCCTAAATTTTGGGCAGTGAGGGCCGGATTTAACATGGATCGCATTCGCGTGCAGGGCGGGGCGCCGTTACGTGGCGAAATTGATATCAGCGGGGCAAAGAACGCCGCGCTGCCGCTGATGGCCGCCAGCCTGCTTTCGGCCGAAGTTCTCACACTCAAAAACATGCCGCGCCTTGCCGATATCGACAGCATGGCCCAGCTGCTCGCCTCGCATGGCGGCAAAATTTCATTCGAAGACGGGCCCATGCGCACCAGCCCGCAGACCTGCCATTTAAGCACGCCATCCATCACCAACGTTACCGCGCATTACGACATCGTGCGCAAAATGCGCGCGAGCATTCTGGTGCTCGGCCCCTTGCTGGCCCGCTGCGGTCAGGCGCGCGTTTCATTGCCCGGCGGCTGCGCGCTGGGCACACGCCCCATTGATCTCCACATTCAGGGCCTTCAGAAAATGGGCGCGGAGATTGAACTCAGCGAAGGCTATATCATCGCCAAAGCGCCGCAGGGCCTGCACGGCACCGAATTTGTTTTTCCCGTTATCACCGTCACCGGCACCGAAAACCTTTTAATGGCCGCATGTCTGGCCAAGGGTGAAACGCGCCTTGTAAATGCTGCGCGCGAGCCGGAAGTCACGGATTTGGCCGAATGCCTCGCCAAAATGGGTGCCAAAATTGATGGCATCGGCACCGATACGCTCACCATTCAGGGGCAGGCCACGCTGCACGGCGCCACGCACACCATTGTCGCCGACCGCATCGTTGCGGGCACCTATGCGATTGCCGCCGCGATCACCGATGGCGAGCTGGAACTCATCGGCGCGCGCATGGCGCATCTGCAATCCGCTGTCGATTACTTCACCCGCGCCGGCGTGCATTTTGAAGAAACACCGGATGGTATTCTGGTGCGGCGCGGCGAACCCATGATCCGCGCGGTCGATTTAGTCACCGAACCCTATCCCGGTTTCCCCACCGATTTGCAGGCGCAGGCCATGGCGCTGATGTGCCTCAGCGATGGCGCCGCCGTGATCAACGAAACCATCTTCGAAAACCGATTCATGCACGTGCCGGAACTGATGCGCATGGGCGCCAATATTACCGTGAGCGGCAACACCGCCACCGTGCGCGGCGTGCCGCAACTGACCGGCGCGCCGGTAATGGCCACCGATCTTCGCGCTTCGGTATGTCTGGTGCTGGCGGGTTTGGCCGCGAAGGGGGAGACGATTGTCAGCCGCGTCTATCACCTTGATCGCGGCTATGAACATGTGGAAGAAAAACTGGCCGCCTGCGGCGCCGTGATCGAACGCATGAAGGCCGCGGCATGACGCCGCTTGTTTTCGCCCTTCCCAAAGGCCGCATTCTCGCTGAACTGCTGCCCATCTTAAAAAAAGCCGGCATCATCCCAGAGCCCGATTTTTCGGATGAAAAAAGCCGCAAGCTGCAATTCAACACCAACATCGAAAACCTGTCGCTCATCCGCGTGCGTTCATTCGATGTGGCGAAGTTCGTGGCCTCGGGTGCTGCGCAGCTGGGCGTGGCCGGCAACGACGTGCTGATGGAATTCGATTACCCGGAAATTTATGCGCCGCTCGATTTGAAAATCGGTGCCTGCCGCCTCAGCCTGTGCCAGAAGCAGGCGGACCCGCCGTTGAATTTGGCCGCGCTCAGCCACCTGCGCGTTGCCAGCAAATTCCCCAACTGCACCCGCCGCTTTTTTGCCGGCCTCAATATTCAGGCCGAATGTATCGAACTCTCGGGCGCCATGGAGCTTGCGCCCCTGATGGGCATGGCCCCGGTGATGGTGGATCTGGTGGCCACCGGCAGCACCCTGAAGGCCAATAATCTGGTCGAAATCGCTAAAATCGCCGATGTCACAAGCCGTTTAATCGTCAACCGCGTTGCTTATAAAACACGGGGGGCCGACCTTGGCCCGCTGGTTGATCGTATTGCAAAGGCAATAGCTTGACCGTTTAAACCCGTTGGCGCATTCTCCGCCAACCTTAAATCGAACCACTAAAGGCTTATGGCAAAAGAAGATATCATCGAATTCAGCGGCACCGTGCTTGAACTGCTTCCCAACGCGATGTTCCGCGTGAAGCTGGAAAACGATCACGAGATCATCGCCCACACGGCGGGCCGCATGCGCAAGAACCGCATCCGCGTTTTGGCGGGTGACAAAGTCACCGTTGAAATGACGCCATACGACCTCACCAAGGGCCGCATCAGCTTCCGCCATAAATAATGGCTCCTTCGCTTATTCTTGCTTCCACTTCGCCGCGCCGCCTTGAACTTCTCAAGCAGATTGGCGTTACGCCAGATCAAGTCGCCGCGCCGGTTTGCGATGAAACCTCGTTAAAAAACGAATTGCCGTACGCATTGGCTTTGCGCCTCGCTACACAGAAAGCGCAGTCGCTTACAGCCAAATTTCCCGGCGCGATTATACTGGGCGGTGATACCGTTGTTGCCTGCGGCCGCCGGCTGTTGCCGAAATGCGAAACAGCAGACGAAGTAAAGCAGTGTCTTGAACTTCTTTCGGGCCGCCGTCACCGCGTGTATGGCGGCATTTGCGTCATCGATGCAAAAGGTAAAGTCCATGCCCGTGTGGCCGAAAGCGCACTGCTGTTTAAGCGCCTGAGCGCCGAAGAAATAGCTGCATACGTTAAAAGCGGCGAAGGGCAGGGGAAAGCCGGCGGGTATGCGCTGCAGGGCCGTGCCGCAGGGTTTATCAAATGGATGTCGGGCTCGCCCTCCAACATCATCGGCCTGCCGCTATTTGAAGCCCAGCAACTTTTAAGGAACGCCGGTTATGGCCACGCTTAACTACGATCAGCAGAACGGCATTGAACGCGCTATTCTTACCGATAATGGCAAGCCGCAGGATTGTTTCTTTGCGCCCGTCAAAAACCCGCCGCAAAGCGGCCGCGTGCTAATGGGCAAGGTGGATCGCGTGATGCCTAACGGTCGCGGTGCCTTTGTGAATATTGGCAACGGCAACGGTTTTCTGAATGGCGCCGAAGGCCTACAGGCGGGCGACAGCCTTGCCGTACAAATCAAAAGCGAAGCGCGGGAACAAAAAGGCCCGGGCCTGACCCGCAGCATCAGCCTGCCCGGCGTCTATTTAATTTATCAGCCGGATGGCGAAGGCCTGAACTTCTCCCGCCGCATGGCCGATGGCGAATGCGATCAAGCCCAGCAGCGCGTGGGCAGTATTCTTGCCGCCCATAATGGTGGCTGGGTGCTGCGCCGTGCCGCCGTGAATGCTGCGCCCGATGCCGTGGCGGCTGAAGCTGCCGAGCTTTCCAATCTGGCGTTTGACCAAGGCGTCACCGCGCCCAGCGCCTTTGAACAGGCCGTTTTAAGCGCGGCTTCTGCGCCCGGTTTCAAAGTGGTGGCGGAGGAGGGGACAGGCCTTCCCACCAGCTATCTCAAAGCCGCGCGGCCCAGCCTGCTGGCCAGCCTCAACGTTACTTACGTGAAGAACGCCTTCGATCAATATGATCTGGAACATTTTTATGCCGCGCTCCGCGCCCCGCAGCTCGCCCTGCAAAACGGCGGCAGCATCATTTTTGAACGCACGCAAACCCTGAATGTGATCGATGTGAATGCGGGCGAGCGTACGCGGTTTGTCGAAGTGAATGTGGATGCCGCCAAGCTCATCATGCAGCACATCAAATGGCGCAACATCGGCGGCCTGATCACAATCGATTTTCTCAAAACCCGCCAGCGCGAAGATCAGCAGGCGGTGCTGAATGTTTTATACGATATCGCAGCCAGCGATGCGTTGCCCTGCGACATCTACGGTTTCACCCGCATGGGCCTGTGCGAAATCAGCCGTGCGCGGCGCGGTTTAAGCCTGGCGGAAATTGCGGCATGAAACGTAAATGCCCCATTTGCAGCCGGCTCTCAGTTAAGGAATTTGCGCCCTTCTGTTCAAAGCGCTGCGCCGACGAAGATTTAGGTAAATGGCTGCAAGGCAGCTACGCCATTCCCGCTGCCGAAGCGCCGGAAGACGAGCCGGAAAGCGCCGAAGATAAGGAATAATGCCCGCTTGCCAAAGCAGGCGGCCATCGCCTATAAGTGGGCCCGGTTTTTAACCAATATGCCTGGGTAGCTCAGTTGGTAGAGCAACGGATTGAAAATCCGTGTGTCCCCAGTTCAAATCTGGGCCCAGGCACCATTTTTCATAAATTAATTTCAGCATTCCGCGCCATAGTTACGGGCTACTCATTTTAGTTCGCCATGGCCAACGACGATCCACTTTATAAAGAAGACAAACCGCTTAAGGATAAATCCGAGCTGCCGCCAACACGAGGCGAGCTTGCCCGCGAGCTGTTTCGTCTCGTCAAAGAGGCGGTGCTAACCGCCAGCCATTTTGATTACGAAGAATATTATAATCAGCTCGAAGCCCACACACCGCGCCGTAATTTCACCCGCCGTGTGCCTGCCTTCATCTATGACCATGCGGAAGACAAGCTCCCTACCTTTGAAGCCGCACTATATCTGGTTGTAGCGCAGGCAGCATCGGGCCTTATTGATTCCAATGAAGATGAAGCCTTTATTTCCGATGTGCTCCGAATGGCGTGGGCCTTTGGCCATAAAGGCATTGTCGATTTCATTGCCCCGATTTACATGCTTACGCCGGTCCGTTTAGCCAAACTCAAAAAAGCGCGCCCCTATAATTTGAACGATCTTTTGCAGATGGAGGAGGGGCTTAACCTCTATCTCAAGCGCCATCTAGCCGATGTGACTTTTGATCGGGACAAGCAAGGCCATTGGTCAACACGCGTGCTTGATGGCCTTTCCTATAAAGGCGTTCAAGGGCTGATCGCAACCATATGGGCGAACTTTATCGATGATCGGCGCCCGTTCGTCTTCAAATTTATCGATAGTGTTTATGCTTCAAGCGAAACACCGGCAGTGCTCAAAAAATACCATCAGCACCAAGGCCATAATTGGTACAATCGTCTGCAAAAGGAAGACCGCGCCTTCGGCCTCAAATGCCTTGAAGCCTATAAAAAATGGTCAGGCTTAAGAGACATCGATATCGTGCGGCATTTGGCCCAGGTCGTTAATCGTGGCTATCTGCCGCGCAAAGTACCGCCCAGCTATTATGAGCTGGTTGACCCGCGTGAAAGCACAGCAGGCGGAGCAGCATTCTATTCCACGCTGATAGCCGGAGATCCTGAAACCGGCATCGTCGGTTATATCCGTGGCGCGGGGCCGATCGATGAAGGCTATGACGAAGCCATGTATTACAGCGCCCATGAACGCACGCATCATATGCAGGCCGCGGCGCGCAATGATAGCGATGTTATTGATGCCATCATGGCGACGATTGATTGCGACGAAGACCAATTAAAAGCGGCTCTGGCATGGGTAATTGGCAATATGCGCTATAGCCGCAGCATTAAAGACTTCGGCGAGTTTTCGAACGGCTACAACAAGCAGCCGCATGAACGCCATGCAATTGATGCGGGCCAGCTTTTTGCCAACTATCACATCGCGGGACTCTACCGGCTGGAGCTGGATGTCGATCCTGTTACGGCGCTGAACCGCATGTCGATGGCGCTGACCGAAGCCAGCAGCCATATCCGCGCGACCGCTGGCGATCTTCTCACCGCAGGTGACCGCGAAAAAATTTTCCGCGGCCAATTATATATCGGCTATCCCAGCCACAGCACGCTGCAAAAAATCGCGGCCGCCGATAAACGTTTTATCAAAATGGCGGGCGTTGAGAACAATGTTTATACGCTTATGAACACAATAGCTGCGGCCGTAGAAGATAATGTCGCGCCGGGATCTACAACAGTTATGGCCATGGCAGCGGATTTTGCCGATGTGTGGCTCAAATATTATGACCTGACTTTATTCTCGGATAAGAAAACGCTAAAAGCATTCGCAGATCATGACGGTAAGGCAGAAATGATTGCTGGCCGCCGCACGCAACCCTTTGTGGCCTACGATGCGTTACCCGCCTTCACCTCTAAGCTACGGCAAGAAAGCGTCTATGCCACCCACGGCAAATCTGCGCGGCCTAAGCGTCAGCCCAAAAAACCTGCCGCCAAACTTGAAAAATAGAAGGCGCTGCCTGCAAGCCTAACCGGGCTATATTTCCATTCCGCATTTCGCTAGATTACCCTATGCCCAAAACGAAACCAAAAGTTTCCCAACTCGGTCAAAACGTAAAAGTCCCGCTCCGCCCGGAAGATGCGGTGCTGGAGCGTGTGCCGAACCCGCATCCCGATACGCATTATGTGGCGCGTTTTACCGCGCCGGAATTCACCTCGCTGTGCCCCATCACCGGCCAGCCGGATTTTGCGCATATCATGATCGATTACGTGCCGGGCAAATGGCTGGTCGAAAGCAAATCGCTGAAACTTTACTTCTTTTCCTTCCGCAACCACGGCGCCTTCCACGAAGACTGCATCGTGAAAATCGGCAAAGACCTGACCACGCTGTTAAAGCCCGTCTATTTCCGTATCGGCGGCTACTGGTATCCGCGCGGCGGCATTCCCATCGATGTGTTCTGGCAATCCGGCAAATTGCCAAAGGACGTGTGGCTGCCGGAGCAGGGCGTGCCTTCCTACAAAGGCCGTGGCTGACACGCACCTAACATTTTAAATCAATACGCCGACCGATGAATGGATTGATTGGCCGTGGTGATACGGGTTCGCCCGGTATTTCGCTATCCGCCATACGGCTGGGTGGCAAAATCTCCATCACTGCATAGGATCGCCTTGGGCGATCACGTAAATCAGGCAGAACAGGCACGGGGGAGATGTTCATGTGCCAGCTTACCATCAAAACGGGCGGCTATTTACTTGCCGCTACGGTTAATGCCCAGAAGCCCCAAAAGGTACATGATTTCAGCGCTTTTTGACTTGCGCGAATAAAGCCGCCCCGCTACCTTGCGGCCACTTTAATATTAACGTTCAGGACGAATTCCCATGCGTGTTGATGCCAATACCCTTCGTGCCGGCCACGTGATCGACCAAGACAACAAGTTGCTGGTCGTCATCAAATCCGAAATCATCATCCCCGGCAAAGGCAACGCCATTGTGCAGGTGGATATGCGGGATGCCCGCACCGGCGTGAAAACCAACATGCGCTTCCGCACGCAAGAGTCCGTCGAGAAAGTGTTCATCGACGAAGCCGACATGCAGTACCTGTTCGGCGACGACGACAACTTCACCTTCATGAACCAGGAAAACTATGAACAGACCATGGTGCCCCGCGATGTGGTTGGCGAGAAAGGCAAATACCTGCAGGAAGGCATGATCTGCAAAGTGCGCACCCATGAAGGCGTGCCGCTCACCGTCGATATTCCTCAGCATGTCACGCTGGAAGTCACCGAAGCCGACCCCGCCCAGAAGGGCCAGACGGCATCCGCTTCCTATAAACCGGCTGTGCTTTCCAATGGCGTGCGCGTGCTCGTGCCGCCGTTCATCAGCGCCGGCGAACTGATCGTCGTGAAGACCGAAGACGACAGCTACGTCGAACGCGCTAAAAAATAATTCATAATGCCGCAGCGTTCTGCCTTACTCACCGTGATGACACGCGCTGCCGAAAAAGCAGGGCGCGGGCTTATTCGCGATTTCGGCGAAGTCGAACATCTGCAGGTCAGCCAAAAAGGCCCCGGCGATTTCGTGAGCACGGCTGACACAAAAGCCGAAGCCATCATCAAGGAAGAGCTCACCAAAGCCCGCCCGAACTTCGCGTTCATGGCGGAAGAGGGCGCATCAACCGCGCCCACCGCTGAGTTTACCTGGGTCGTTGATCCATTAGATGGCACCACCAACTTCCTGCACGGCATTCCGCATTTTGCCGTCTCCATCGCGCTTCTTAAGGGCGATAAAGTAGAAGCCGGCGTAGTGTTCAACCCCATCAGTGATGAAATGTTCTGGTGCGAACGCGGCTCGGGCGCTTATGTAAATGCCAATCGCCTCCGCGTTTCCGGCCGCACCAAGTTAAACGAAAGCCTGTTGGCAACCGGCATTCCCTTTAAGGGCAAAGAAAACCCCAACTTCATTCCGGAACTCGATCGCATCATGATGCAGGTCGCGGGTGTGCGCCGCCTGGGTGCCGCTTCGCTTGATTTAGCTTTTGTGGCGGCAGGTCGCTATGAAGGCTATTGGGAACGCGGCCTGAAAGCATGGGACGTTGCGGCGGGCACCTTGCTGGTCACGGAAGCCGGCGGGCGCATCAGCCCGTTCAAGGCCGGTGAAAACCCGGCCTTCGGCGCCGACCTCATGGCCAGCAACTTCGCCTTGCATAACACGCTTGCCGATATCCTCGGCGCCAGCGCCAAGGCGATCTAAATAAGCATTCTGTCATCCCCGCGAAGGCGGGGATCCACGGCAGGCCACCAAACAGAATCTTGGTCTGTTGGCTTATAGTGAATGCCCGCCGGAGTTTATCCCGGCGAAGGCCGGGGCGGGCATGACGCATATTGATTGTGGCGCGAATCCGCTTCGTCTTCTAACCCTTTGCTCTTCCTGAAAAACTTCACTAGAGTTTCCGGGTTTGACGTTATACCCCGGTTCATTTCCCTGATGCGTTCCCGCCGCCCTCTCTCTTATATGATCCGTCTGGCTCTCTTGGCTGCTTTAGTCATGGTGCCGGCCGCATCCGCATTGGCTGCCGGCAAGGTGACCAGCGCCGATCTGATGAAGGCGATGCAGGACAGCCTGAATAATCCCGCCAACCGCACCGCCGCGCCGCGTCCGCTTTTTTCCGCTCCCGCACAGGCCGCGCCGGTTGCACCTGCCCAAACCATTCAACCGGTCGCAACCGATACCTATAAAGCCGCGCCCTCGGCGCAGGTGGCCGAAGATGTTAAAACGGTCGCGCCAACCCCAACATCTTCCACGGCCACGCCCGCGCCCGATGTAAAACCCGCCGAAGCCGCGGTTGATGTCACTGCCTGCGCTCGAGGTCGAGCCACCGTCA
>JBEHYA010000075.1:0-9662 GCA_048498415.1 Pseudomonadota bacterium | reverse complement strand
CGGCGCGTTCAATGCCCGCACCGTCTCGCCGCCCATATTGCCGTCGGCATTCAGCCCGCGCGCATCCTGAAACTGCTTCAGGGCATCGACCAGCGCGCAGTCATATAATGGTTGTTGGGGAATGGTGCCGTTATAAAAACCTTCCTGCTGCAGGCGCTGGGCCAGCGCTATCGCGCGCGCATCGTGATCGCCGGGGTGCATCGATTTGCCGTTCGCGACTTTCACCCAGCCGCCTTTGGCGGCCAGCTGGCGATAATAAATCAGCCCTTCGCGCAAGGCCTGGTAGCGGTTGGAAGCCGGCAGCAGGCCTTCCAGATATTCCGAAACGTTATGCTCGTTCACAGCCTTGTTAAGCCCCGCCGCGATATTCTGCTTTCCGCGCTTTAATGGCCATGTATGCAGCTTGGATTGCGGGACTAAATCCTGCCCCGCCAGACTTTCGGCGAGGTGGATGACGATGTCGGTTACCATCACATCCGCGACCGCCAGATTTTCCGCGCCGCCCGCGTGCAGGTGTTTGAGCAGCGTATCAAAGTCATAGGCTTTCTCGCTCAGGCCATTATCGTGAAGGGCCATGCGGATATAGCTGATGAAATCGTGGATCAGCTGGCCGGAATTGGGCTCCGATAATTTCCACGCCGGCGTAAAGTTGCGCTGTTCATAAAAGGAATGCACCACCCCGGCATATACCGGCTGCACAGCGCTGCTGCTTTCCACCGCATGTTGGACGGCGCTTGCTGGTAAATCTTCCGCATGGCAAACGCCCGCCAGCAGCCACATACAAAGCGCAGCAACAAGGCCGATGGAAAAGGTGAGCGTGCGCGAATCTTTCATGCGATAATCCTAACTAATCCGCTTCACTTTCGTTTTTGATTCGTTTGAAGGCGTCCAGCGCAGCTTTGCGGCTCGCGCCCAAATCGACAATCGGAGCGGGGTAGGTTTGTCCCAGTTTGATGCCTGCCTTATTTAGTTCATCCGCCGGCGCCTGCCAGGGGGCGTGAATGAATTTGTTTGAAAGCGCCTTTATTTCCGACACGAATTCCCGCACGTAATCGCCATTGGGGTCAAACTTTTCGCCCTGCAGCACGGGATTGAAAATGCGGTAATAGGGCGCGGCATCCGCCCCGCAGCCAGCGACCCACTGCCATGAAGCGGCGTTGTTGGCCAAATCCGCATCCACCAGACAATCCCAGAACCAGGCTTCGCCCTTCCGCCAGTCCTGCTGCAGGTTTTTAATAAGAAAGCTTGCCACAATCATGCGCACCCGGTTGTGCATCCAGCCTGTCTGCCAAAGCTGCCGCATACCGGCATCCACAATCGGCATGCCGGTCTGGCCTTTACACCACGCATCGAAATATTTTTTATTCGGCTGCCATGGAAAATCAGTGAAGCGTTCATCCAGTGGTCTTGAAGGCAGGCTTGGAAAGCGCAGCAGCAGGTGCGATGAAAATTCCCGCCACAGAATTTCCGATAAAAACTTATCATAACCTTTCACGCCGCTATGCTTGGCCGCGCGTGCCTCAACCGCATGCCAGATCTGGCGGGGGGATATTTCACCGAAATGCAGATGCGGCGACAGCTTCGAGGTGCCGTCTTTATCCGGCCGGTCGCGCGCGGCTGTATAATCCTTGACCTGTTCGTCCAGAAAGTCGGCAAGCCGTTCCTGTGCCGCTTTTTCGCCGATCTCCCAGTCAAACCCCTTTGCCCAGTTGGGCCGGGTGGGCAAAAAACCCCAGTCTTCCAGCTCATCGCTTTTCACATCGATTTTCGCCGCCGTGATTTTATCGGGGGCCGGCTTGGGCGGCGGGGGCGGCGGCGCCTTGCGACACGCATTCGCAAATGGCGTAAAAACTTTATAGGGGTTGCCTTCTTTGTTCGTGATTGAACTTGGCTGGAACAACAAACCGCTGCGATAGGTTTTGACCTCGCAGAATTTGCGTAAGTCTTCCGCCAGCTTTTCATCGCGCGCATCCTGCGCCGGTTCAATCGGGCGGTTCCAGTAAATTGCCGAAGCAAGAATTTCTTTAGCCAGCTTTGGCAAAATATCTTCCGCTTTGCCTTTCCGCAAAATTAGTTGCACGCCATGGCGTTTCAAATCGGCCATCAGGCTTTTAAGCGAATGGTGCAGCCACCACAGGCTGGCACCAAGCGGCGCCCAGGGCAGGAGGGGCTCGTAGATATAGACAGCCGCCACCGGGCCCGCGGCCGCGGCATTAAAAATCGCGGGATTATCGACAAGGCGCAGGTCGTGGCGCAGCCAAACCAGCTGAGTGGGCGTTGTCATAGCGTAATGCTTCAGGAAAAGCGCAAAAACGAATGGAAATAATATCTTCGCAAAAATAATTAAGGCGCGATATGTTTTTTTCTCAAAATCACCTCTCCGTTACCCATGAAAAAGCTATTTAAATTCTTCGTCGGCGGTTTCGCGCTTATCGGTTTCCTGCTGGTCGCTATGTCGGTTGCGGGCTGGAGCCTGATCCTCTCCCGCAAGCCGCCCACGCTGCCGCCGGAGATGGTGCTGGTATTTGATTTGCGCAACAAGATCCCGGAAAGCGCCGGCAGCGGCCCGTTGCCCATCAATCTGAACGAAGATAAACAATCGTTACGCGATGTGGTTGCCACCATGGATATGGCGGCCATGGATGACCGCGTGAAAACCGTCGTGGCCAGGTTCCGCAACGATATCGGCGATTATGCGGCGGCACAGGAAATCCGGGAAGCCGTCAAAAATCTGCGTGGCCATGGCAAAATGACCTATGCAGTCGCCAGCACTTTTGGCGAGCTGGGCCCCGCCGATAAAGCCTATTACACCGCCGCCGCGTTCGAGCGCATCTGGCTGCAGCCCATTGGTTTAGTGGGGATCACCGGCATGGCGGCGCAATCGCCGTTCTTTCGCGGCAGTTTGGATAAGCTTGGCATCCAGCCCGATTTCCTGCACCGCGAGGAATATAAAACAGCCACCGACATGTTCATGGAACATGATTTCACGCCCGCCAACGCCGAAATGCTGGGCAGCATTCTGGACGATATGGATAGCCAGGTGGCTACCGATATTGCCCACGATCGCGGTATTGCGCCGATTGATTATTACCGCCTGACCGACCAGGCCCCCTTGAACGCCCAAACAGCGCTGGATGCCAAATTGGTGGATAAACTCGGCTACGGCGAAGACGTCATCGATAACGCGCTGGCCGGGCTGAGCAACCAGGCCGAAGTGATCGATGCCGATAAATATTCCGATATGCGCCGCAACGAATTGAAAGCGAAGCTCGCCAAGAATTTGCCGGCCGTGGCCTACATTCACGCGGTGGGCGAAATTTCGCAAAATGAAGGCCTGGGCCGTCATGACGGCATCAGCGCCGATGAAATGGGCGAAGCCATCGAACAGGCGGTAAAGAATTCGAATATGGAAGCCATTCTTATCCGCCTCGATAGTCCCGGCGGTTCAGCCGTGGCCTCCGAAAGCATCCGGTATGCGTTATCCCGCGCCAGCAAGGCGGGCCTGCCCATTGTTGTGTCGATGGGCAATATGGCGGGTTCCGGCGCCTACTGGCTTTCTACGGAAGCCGATGTGATTGTGGCCGACCCCGCCACGCTTACGGGTTCCATTGGCGTAATTGCCGGCAAAGCCAGCGCGACTGATGAAGCGTGGGACAAGCTTGGCATCAACTGGGGCATGATCACGCGCGGCGAGAATGCGGATATGTGGACGGTCACGCAGCCCTTCACGCCGGAACAGCACGCCAAAGTGGATGGCTTGGTGGGCGAAGTTTACGATAATTTCAAACAGCGCGTGTCGGATGGCCGCGAGCTTGATCCCGCCTTTGTAGCAACAATCGCCAAGGGCCGGGTGTGGACGGGTAATCAGGCGTATGAGCTGGGCTTGGTGGATGAAGTCGGCAGTTTCGATGATGCGCTGGCGATCACCAAATCGCTGATTGGCGTATCGGAAGACGATAACATCCAGCTCAAGAAATTCCCGGAAGAGCCCGGCCTGTTCAAGCGCCTGTTCAAATCGGTGGATCGGTTTGGCGGGCTAGGGGCGGAGATGGAACGGTTCGTAACCCGCGCGAATGCCTATATGCAAATACTGGCGCCGGTTACCTCGGCGCTTGGCACGCATCAGGGCGGCGCCGTGATGCCGGATTTACGTATCGAATAAAGTTTATTTAAGTTCGGGTTTAACGGCTTGCCAGTAGTGCCAGCCCGTCAGCACGCTCAACACACCAGCCGCCCATAGCCATGCGCCGCTGAAAAAGCCGTAATACGGGTGCCATGAATGGAGCGCGCTGGTGGGAATAAGCAGGCCCACCGCCACCATCTGCACCCCGGTTTTCACCCGCGCCATCTGGGAGGAAACAATGCCATATTCGCGGCCCGGCTTGCTTGCATCGCGCAGCGCCGCGAATTCGCGCAGGCCCGAGACCAGAATTTCGCGAAACACAATCGCGATGGCCGGAATTTCCAGGCCCATTTTTAAAGAGTCGGTATAGGCCAATGAGACCAGACAGCCAATCACCAGCAGTTTGTCGGTATTGGCATCGAAAATTTTACCCGCCAGCGTGGTCTGGCCGGTGAGGCGCGCCAGATAGCCATCCAGCCAGTCGGTCGCGGCGGTGACGATATAAAGCAGGAACGCCGTCCATACCGCGCCGCTGCAGATTAAAACGGCGATCACCGGCGTCATGGCCATGCGGAAAAGGGTCAGCTGATTGGGTGTGACGCGCCCCGCCAGCTTGCCGACAAGGTTCAAAAAAGCGTTTTTGATCTGTTCCATGAGCCGCACCATATAGGCTTTTGAAGCTGATGACCAGATGGCGCGAATGTGCTTAACTGCCCGCCATCATGTCGTTTCTCATCAAAGCCCTGCATCTTCTGCCGCCCGAAGCCGCGCATAACGCCACGCTGGCGCTGCTGAAAACCGGCCTTGCGCCAGCCTGCCGCGTGCCCGATGCGCCGGTGCTTAGAACCACCGTGTGGGGGCGCGAATTTCCCAATCCCATCGGCCTTTCCGCCGGCTTTGATAAAAACGCCGAAGTCGTGCTGCCGCTTTTAAATTTAGGCTTCGGTTTTGTGGAAGCCGGTACCGTCACGCCGCGCCCGCAAGCTGGCAATCCAAGCCCACGCATTTTTCGCTGGTCCGAACAGCGCGCCGTCATCAACCGCCTTGGCTTCAACAACAAGGGACTGGAATTTTATTGTCATAATTTAATCTGGGCGCAAAGCAACGCGCATAGTGGCATCATCGGCGGCAATATCGGCAAGAATAAAGACAGTACCGATGCGATTGCCGATTATCTTTTGGGCCTGCGCGCCGTCTCGCCGCTGGTGGATTATCTCACGATTAATATTTCCTCCCCCAACACGCCGGGGCTGCGCGGGCTTCAAAACCGCGATGAATTAAACGCATTATTGCAGGCCATTCAGGCCGAGCGTCAGAAACTCGCCGCCCAGCCGCCGCTACTGGTCAAAATCGCGCCGGATCTCGATGAACAGGCCATCACCGATATTGCCGAAGTGGTCACGCAGAACAAAATCGATGGCCTGATTATCAGCAACACCACCATTTCACGGCCGGCCCATCTGCCGCCGGAACTGGCCGCAGAAGCGGGCGGTCTTAGCGGCCCGCCGGTTCTTGAGATGTCAAATGCCGTGCTCGCCCGCATGGCGCGGCTCACCCAGGGCAAGCTACCGCTGATCGGCGTCGGCGGCGTCTCGAGTGGCGCGGACGCGTACCGCAAAATCCGGCTGGGTGCCAGCCTGGTGCAGCTCTATACCGCGCTCATCTATCACGGGCCTTCGCTGGTGGGCCGCATCAAAACGGAACTGGCGGGCTTACTGGAACGCGACGGGTTTCAGCATGTCGCCGATGCCGTCGGGATCGACGTCAAAGCCTGATCTGGCTGCCAATCTCCAGCACCTTGGCAATGGGAATGCGGTAGAATTCGTGCGCGCGCACGGAATTGACATGCAGCCACTTATACAGCGCCGCCTGCCATTTGGGCAGGCCGATATGACGGTCCGGCACGATGGCAATCCGCGAGACGATAAAGGTTGAATCCGCCATTTCAAGTTCCAGCTTCTTTTCTTCAACGCACTGCTTGAGCAGCAGGGGAATGCTGGGCAATTCCATGAAGCCATAGAAGGATTCAAGCACCGTCACGTTTTCACCCAGATGAGTGATGATATAGCGTTCTGATTTCGAGACGCGCGGCTCTGATTTTGTGGCGACATGCAGAATAATAATGCGTTCATGCACCACATGATTGTGCTGGTAGTTGCACAAAAGGGCCGTGGGTGTATCGCCCAGCGTGCGCACGGGAAAAATCGCCGTGCCCGGCACGCGGATGGGCTTGCGCTGGCCCAGCATGGCAACAAATTCCCGCAAGGGCGTCGTGGCCGCGGTAATCTGCTGGTACAGGAATTTGCTGCCGTCCAGCCATGTAATCATGATGGTGAAGATGATTGCCGCGATCATTAGCGTAATCCACCCGCCTTCATGGATTTTAATCATGTTGGAAGAGAGTAAGAGCAGATCCAGCAGCAAAATAGGCGCGCACACCAACAGCGAAAGCCAGATTGGCCATTGCCAAAGCTTGCGTGTGACTTGCAGGGCTAGCACGGTAGTGATGCTCATGGTGCCAAGAACGGAAATGCCGTAGGCCGCAGCAAAATTATCAGATGATTTAAAGACCAGCACCAGCAGCACGACCACCAGCATCAGCATGGTATTGACAGCTGGAATATAAATCTGCCCGGCCTCATGCTCGGAAGTATGGGTGATCTGCATGCGCGGCATATAGCCCAACTGAATGGCCTGCCGGGTCAGTGAAAAGGCGCCTGAAATGGTTGCCTGGCTGGCAATTACCGTGGCGATGGCCGACAGAACCACCAGGGGCAGGGAAAGCCAGTCGGGAGCCATATGGAAAAAAGGATTTTCCACTTTGGTTGGATCATTCAAAATCAATGCACCCTGGCCAAAATAATTTAGCAGCAGGCCTGGCAAAGCTATAAAGTACCATGCATACTGGATTGGCTTGCGTCCAAAATGACCCATGTCAACATAGATGGCTTCCGCGCCGGTAATTGCCAGCATCACCGCACCCATAATAAGGAAAGTCACCCCCATGTGATTGCCTATGAATGAAAGCGCGTAATAGGGGTTGATGGCCATAAGCACGCGGGGTTCCTGAATGATCTGCATCAATCCCAAGGCACCGATGCTGGCGAACCAGATAATCATAATAGGGCCAAAAAACTGACCAATCGAAGCTGTGCCGATGCGCTGGGCTATGAATAGAGCCGCTAAAATCAGCAGGGTGATGGGTATGATCATGTGACTGATCGCCGGAGCGGCTACGTTCAGGCCTTCTACGGCACTTAATACTGAAATGGCCGGCGTAATCACGCTGTCACCATAGAACAGGCTGGCCCCAAGCAGGCCCAAAATCACAAACACGCGTTTAAGGGCATTACTGCGGGTACTGCTCAAGGCTAGGCTATGCAAGGGCAGAATGCCGCCTTCACCGCGGTTGTCGGCATGCATGATGAAGGTCACGTATTTGCCGGTGACCAAAATCATCAATAGCCAGAAAATCAGGGAAAGGATGCCCAGTACGCTGTCCATATTGGGCGTAATGCCAATCTCCGAGTTGAAAGCGGTGCGTATGGTATAAAGCGGGCTGGTGCCGATGTCGCCGAACACCACGCCCAGGGCCCCGATCATCAGGGTGAGTTTGCGGTTGGTTGGCTGCGTTGACATAGGAATGCTTATATATGTGTAGGGAACGGCTGCAGAATCTACCGAATAGCTTTAACAGTCGTTAACACGAAAATTTGTGTGAACGCAAAGCTACTTAGCATGAGATGTGAGGGAGTTTAGAGATGAGAAATACATTTTATAACTGAAATAATTTAGTGGAAAAGAGGGCTTTTAAATGGGCTGCAGATCATATTTTGCCGATCAGTTGCTCCTGTAAACGACTTAACGTAATCTGAATAAGTGAATAGGAGAGGCTAAGGATATAATATGGTAAAAAAGACACCACGCAGGATTGTTGCCCAGCCCTATGATTTTTCTGTTCAAGATTTAGTCGATAAAATCCAGGCGGGTGATATTGACCTTAAGCCTGACTATCAACGTAATTACGTTTGGGGTGCAAATGATGAAATCGAGAATAAAAGGTCTCGACTTATTGAATCCCTGTTACTGAATATTCCCATTCCAGTGATATATTTTGCAGAACAGGCGGAGACTCTTAAGTATGAAGTTATAGATGGGCAGCAGCGGTTGAGAACATTTTATGAATTTCTTAATGATCAATTTGAACTGGATAACTTAGAAATCCGCGATGATGTGAATGGCAAGCATTATTCGGATCTAAATCAACGTGATCGTGATGAGATTCGCAAGCGATCAATAAGAGCGATAGTAATTCTAAATGAATCAGATGATGAAATTAAATATGAAGTTTTTGAACGTCTAAATCTAGGTAGCGTTCAACTTACGGCCCAGGAAATTAGAAACAATACTTTGCGTGGCCCATTCAATGATCTCTTGAAAGAATTGGCAAATAGCGAGGTCTTCAGATCTTTGGTCAATCTCAGACTTAAAAGTGATCAAAATAATATGGCTTATGAAGAGCTTGTATTGAGATTCTTCGCGTATCATTACAATGGCTTAAAAAGATTGGAGCCATTAAATTATTTCCTCACACGATATATGAAGGAAAATAGAAACGCCAGCTCCACAAAAATCTCTAATTATCGAGATCTGTTTTATTCCACCATGGAAAAAATTCAAAATTATTTAGGCGAAAACGCTTTTTCTATGTATCAGGCAAAAAGTAAGACTTGGAATAGCATTTCAAATCGATCTCTATTTGATGCGGAAATGTTAGCTTTCGCTCAAGTCACAACTAAAAACATAGCCGTCACCCCAGCAAAATTTAAATCTAAACTCAAAAAACTCATGGCAGATGATGAAGAATTCCAGAGAGCGCTTGATAAATCCGCAAGTCGGCAAATTGAAGAGCGCGTCTACGCAGTAAAGAGACTTCTAGAGAGTCCCTAATGATCCGCGGGCGAACAAGGCAAATTAAAGCTATTGTCGCCAAATTAAGCGGCAAGAATGGTGAGCCCGCGAACGCTCGAGAACGCTATATTCTGAATTCTATGTGGGTGATGATGCTTGCCGAATTTGAAGGCAGCATCAAAGCTCTAGTAGAAACACACATAGATAAAGTCAAAAAATTGCCAATAGAAAAAATCCATACGTGCTTATTAATGCAACATTTCTTTCCCGATAAAGATGGCAAAATAAGTTTAGAAAATATAATTTCTGTCCATACTGAGGATCCGCAGAATATCAATTACGCGCATTTTACCCGCGATAAAAAGCCGAAATACAAGTCTGATAAAGTACAACGCCTATTTAACAGTATAGGTGTATTTTTCTCACCGGCAGAGATCACTCAATTAAGAACGATTGATGCTATTGCATCAACGCGTGACTCTATTGCTCATGGGGATGTCGGGGTGCAAATAACGCACAAAGAATTACTTGCTCGTCTTAACGACTTGTATGGAATATATGATTTACTAAAAAGAAAAACATGACAGCTGTTACGATGGTTCTGCTTAGCTAAAACTATCAAGCTGTT
>JBEHYA010000074.1:0-9700 GCA_048498415.1 Pseudomonadota bacterium | reverse complement strand
GGATCCAGGGGACTGGGCCGTTATCAGTGCATATTCCGCCGCAGGCGCGGCTTTAGCTGGATTCCCGCTTTCGCGGGAATGAGGTGAGGGAATGCCCGCCTTTAATTCGCCGTGATCGCGCCACATCTTCTCAAAACGCGTAAGTTACGCTAAAAAGCTGGAAGTTCTTTTTCAGGAGTTTTGAATGCGCCTCGCCCTGCTTCTCGGTTCCGCCGCTCTCGCCCTCGCGCTCGCTGCGCCGCTTTATGCCGCCCCCAATAGCGTGCCGGTAGAAGCCCCGGCCCCCGCTTCGCCCGCTGGCGCCACCGCCGTTCTCAGCGGCACGGCCATCCCGGAAGCCCCCACGCCGCTTACGCCGCCCGCCGCCAAGGAAGAAGCAAAAGCAACACCCGGCGCCACCGCGGAGACCGATGTCACCATCAGCGATACGCTGCCCGAACGCGTCATGGGCGATGCCAGCGCGCCGGTTTCGATCATCGAATACGCCTCGCTCACCTGCCCGCACTGCGCGGATTTTGAAAAGAACGTGCTCCCCAAACTCGCCGATAAATATATCGCCACCGGCAAAGTCAAACTCATCTACCGCGACTTTCCGCTGGATGGGAACGCGCTCAAAGCCGCGCAGCTCGCCCAGTGCATGCCGGAAGACCGCTACTTCCCGTTCATCAAAACCCTGTTCGATACGCAGGCCAGTTGGGCGTCCAGCGAACCCACCAACAACGTGGAAGCAAGCCTGACGCAGCTCGCCAAGCTGGCCGGCCTGCCGGGCGAACGCATCACCGCCTGCTTTGCCAACACCAAACTGCAGGATGCGCTGGTGAAACGCCGCATGGAAGCTTCCAAGCAGTTCAATATTGAAGCCACCCCCACCTTCATCATCAACTACGGCGCCGAGACCATCAACGGCACGCAGACGGTCGAACAGTTCGATGCGACCCTCGCCAAATATGTGAAAGGCGCCAAGGCCAACGGCAAGACCACGGATAAGCCGGCCGAGAAACCGGCCGAGCCTGCCAAGCCCGCGGCTAAATAAATAACGATGTACGCCCCGGCGAAAGCCGGGGCCCATCTCTCCATATTGTGATTGCTGAACAATGGGCCCCGTTTTTCAACGGGGCTTACTTTTATACGCTGGGCTGTAACGCCGCAGCGGGCTTATTCGCCTGTGCAACCTGCGTGCCGGTATCGGCATCCGCCGCCGGCATCAGGGTCTGCTTGGCAGCATCCACCTTGGCCGTGAAGCTTGCCACGATATCCGCCGCGCTCACCTGGTCGGGGTGGACGTTGATATCCTTCTTATTCATGTTGTCGCCCACCGGGCTTTCGGTCTTGGCGATCATATTGGCCAGCCAGTCCTTGCCGTGGCCGGTGCGCTTGCTAAGAAGCGCCAGTTTGCTCGCGACCGGGCCGATATTGGGGTCGCCCACCACGTTCTCGTTATCCGCCTTGATCGCGGCCAGCGCGTCGGTGATCGGGGCGTCTTTAAGGCTCACCGCGCCCGGCGGCACATTGGCCAGCACATGCAGCGCCGCCGCGCGGCCGGCGCCCAGTTCCGCAATCATCACCAGTTCGGCCGAACTTAAATTCTCGATCTGCTGCTTGAGCTGCGCGCCCGAGAATTTGCGGCCTTCCGGCGCCAGCAAATTCACATAATCCGCGGCGGCTTCGTTTATTTTCTTGGCAAATTTCGCGCGGCTCCAGCGGCCGCCTTCCATCTGATAAACGGTCTCGGTCGCAAGGGTCATTTTATCGGCCGCCAAAAGGCCGTCATCGGGCGAAGGCGGCGTGGCCGGCGTGGCCGTCGCATCCGCCGCCGTACGCGGGAGGCCGCGACCGACCATTTTCGCATTCAGCGCTTCCAGCGTGGTGTCATCCGGCGCTGTGGCTACCGCTGCCGTAGCTGGCACCGCCGTGCGCGGACCGCCGCGGCCAACCATATCGGCATTCAGTGCTTCCAGCTTGGCGTAATCAGGCGTTGCGGCTGCCGCATCCTTGGCCTCCGGCGCCGTGCGCGGGCCGCCGCGGCCGACCATTTTCGCATTCAGCGCTTCCAGCGTGGCATAATCCGGCGCCGCGGGCGCCGGCATGACCGGCAGCGACGGACTATTATCGGCAATCTGGGTTACCGGGTCTTGCGCTGCCGGCGCCTGCGGTTTGGCAATAACCGTCAAATCGCTCGGCTTCCACGCGCCTGCCTTCTGCGGCAGATCGGCATAGAGCGGCGGGCGCTGCATCAGGGTGTTGAAATTATCCAGCTGCTTATCAAGAAGCCGAATATCACCCATCGGGTTGCCGCTCGTGCCAAGGCCCACGCGCGGCATATCCGGCTGGATCACGCCAAAGGGCGGCTGGCCGAACACAAGGTAGGGCACGTCTTCCTTCGGGCCCGTTGCCGGCGGCGCGGCGGCGGGCAGCGGCGTGGACAGCGGTGTGGGTGGCGGCACGATATCTTTCAGCGTCTGATCCGGCGGCAAGGCTGCCACCTTCTGTTCATCCGCCGCTTTATCCGTCGTTGACAGCGGCACAAAGCCCTGCGCCGCCAGGCCAGCCTGCACATCCTGATCGGCCGAGGCGATCAGCGTCGCCGTCCGGGCGTCCGGCAGCGCCTGCAAATCAATGGTGGCATTGGCCAGCGGCAAACGGCTGAGCGCCGCGCCCAGATCCTTCGATGGCGGCAACGCGGCGGGCGCTGGCAGATCCGGCGCGATATTCGCGACCTGGTCATCCGCCGGTGGCAAAGAACGTTTAACCGCCGGCGGCACATCCGGCGGCAGCGCCGTCAGGGGGTCGCGGGCCAGCGCGGGCACAATCGTGGCGTCGCCTTCGGGGGCAAAACCCAGGCGCGTATTATCTTCCGGCAACGCGGTTGCATCGCCGCCCGCCACCTGCGTGGCGGCATCCACCGCATTCTGCGGCGCATCCGCTGCCGCTATTTCCACCGGGTAATGATCGGCCGGCAAGGGCATGGGCATGGGCGCCGTAAGCTGCGCCACGACCGGGTCGGGGTTATCCGTTTTGGCGGCGGCGTCCGTCCCGTTCAAAAGTGCGCTCAGGCTGGTTGCGGTATTGCCAATCCCGTTCAGCGTCGTACCGGTATTCGCCGCAACCTGGCTGATGGCCTGCGCATCTTGCACCAGCTTTTCTTTCATCGTTTCCGCCTGCGCGGCCGTGCCCTGCAGCGCTTTACCCAGATCATCCAGCGTCGGGCCGGTGGCAACGCCGTCGGCCGGCGCGGGCGCCGGGGCCGCGGGCTGCGCTTCCGCCTGCAGCGACGCCGTGGCGTTCGGGTCCTGCGCGGCAAGTTTGGCGGCAAAATCCGCCGACGTGCCCAGCACGGCGTTCTGGATCGCCGTCTTCATCGCCTGCGAAACATCGATCTCCGGATGCAGCGCTTCTTCCAGATCCACCGCGGTCAGGTTGCTGTTAAAGCGCTTGATCGTCTCCTGATCAAAGCCATACCGGCGCAGCGCTTCGGCATAATTGCCAATGTCGCTCACGCGCGCAAAACCCTTGATGTCTTTATAAAACTGTTCGGCGATCACCGTTTTGTCGCCGTCCGTGGTGATCCAGTCGCGCAGCAGCGCCTGGCGCACGAAGAAATCATAGGCCTCGTCCGGCGTGCGGGTCGGGGCTTTCGCCACCGGATCCGTGAGCGCCTTGGGCAACGTCATGCTGGTCTCGGCGGCCACCGCAGGGTCGGTCGGCACGGGATTGGCGCCGGCATCGGGCAGCGCCGCCGTATCGAGCTGCGCCGCAGCTATTACCTGCAAAACCTGTTCGCCCGCTTGCGGCGCCGCCGGGGCATTCAAAGCCGCTGTTTTCAGCGCGGCCTTTAAATCATCCAGGCGCGTTGTGATGATATCGTCCGTATCGCCCACGATAATCCCGGCCAGCGTGCGGGTCAGCACCTCGCGCGTGGCCGGCGTCATGGTATCGCCGATCTGCGGCACATCCGCGCCCTGCAACCCCAGATAGCGGGCCCAGGTCTGCGTTTTCAAACCCAGCGATTGCAGCGCGCCGTTATAACTGCCTTCCGTTTTCGCCGCCGCCTGCACGTCATTGAAGAACGCATCGCTAATCTGGCCGTCCGGCGTGATCCAGCGCTTATCCAAAGGCAGCGCGGCATCGTTATCATGGGACAGGAAAACGCTATCGACCGCAACGGGCGAAAGCGCTGGCGTTGTTGGCGTATATTCCGCCGCCTCAAGCGGCTTAAACCCGAGCGGATTGGTAAGGAGGTCCAGCGTAGCATTGGCCACCTGCGCGGTCTGGTCGATCACATTGGCGGGCGGCGGCGCTGTTTCTTTGGGCAGGCCGCCATCTATTTCAGCCAGCTTGGCCGGGCGCGGGTCGGCATCGTTTGCGGCTGTCAGCACCGTATCGTGCGTGATGCCGCGCTTGTTTTCTTCCGCGACAATCATCTCTTCGCTCGTTTTTAACGCCTGGGTCAGCGCGCTGCTAAGCGGCAGATAAAATGTCTGGCCATCATTATCAAACGGATCGCTCAACGCCGTGCGCACAGCCGTGGCGAACGGCACACCCAGACCCATCCGGTCGAGCGCGGCGGCGATATACGGCGCGTTGCTGGGCGAACCGGCCGAATTGCGGAACGCCTCAATCGTCATATCCTTGAATTTATCTTTGCCAAGGCCGCTGTTACCCAACCCGGCATTCGTCGCTTCCTGAAGCGCGGCATAAAAATCGGGCGTAAATTCATGGTACAGCGCGCCCGTGCCGATCCCGCGCACGCCGACTTCAAGCCAGCCTTTGTCGATCAGCATGTCGATAATATCGGAACGTAAAGGCGTATCGGCCACGGGTAAAATATCCTTTGAATAATAAAAAGGATTATTACGCGAGCCGATTAAAAACCCTTTAAATGCGCATTTATATGCGCCTGCGGGCACTTACATGGTTAATGTTTTGGGGGGTAATTCTTAAATCAACCCGCGGCCTTATTCCTGCGCGCGGGATGCCCATTCCGGCGGGGGGCCGACGATGCGAATGGCGGTGCCAAACAGATGCGCCTCATAGGCCGGCACATCATTATAGCCGCGGCGCTGCACGTAATACCGCACGATCTGATACTGCGCGTGAATAACGGCATCCGCGCCCACGGCGACGGCAAGTTCCTGCATCTGGCGCGTGACCATCTGCGTGGCGGCGGTCGGATCATACGGCTCGCCGGGTTCCGCCACGTAATGCGAGAACGCGCGCAGGGTATCGATAATCACATATTGGTAACGCACATCGCCCGTGATCACGCGGATGCTGGCAATTTTTTGTTCGGTCGCCTGCGCCTGCGCCTGCGCGCGCGCCTGCTGGCGTTGTTCTTCCGCCTGCTTCTTCGCGCGCTCATCGGCCGCGCGTTTCATATTTTCCTTGATGGAATCGAACATTAAGGCGCCTTTAGAATTAAGGCGCCCAGCATAAACCGGGGCGCGTAAAAAAGGTTTAATCTTTTTATAAAACCGCGCTAGCCTTTGATTTATTCACTTTTTTTGGCCTGTCATGCACCCTCTCACGCGCCATATCCGCGCCTGCCACAACGCCAATCCGGCGGAATTTACGCCGCTGTTCATCGGCGGCCAGCCGCTGGGCTGCGTGCATGCCCGCATCATCGACGCGCTATCGGAGACCACGCTGCTGCGCCGCGAGGCCGGCCAGCTGCATCTCGCCAGCAGCGCCAATAATCTGCAGGCGCATAGCGCCGCTTTGCAAAAAGTTCTGCATCATCTGATCGGCAAAGGGCTGGTCCCGCACGAACGTTTTGAATTATACAACGTCGCCCCTTGGTTCGGCGAACCCGCCGTGGCGCTGGCCGACCGCGCGCTTATGCCCGCGCTTGGCCTTCCCGCCCACGGCATTCACTGCAATGCCTATGTATGGGATGGCCATGCCATCAAGCTCTGGATCGCCCGGCGCAGCCCCAGCCTGCTTATCGAGCCCAACAAGCTCGATCATCTGGTGGCGGGCGGCCAGCCCTACGACTTATCCTTGCGCGAAAATCTCGCCAAGGAAGCGTGGGAAGAAGCCGCCATCCCGCGCGAACTGGTGGCCGCCGCGCAAAGCGTCGGGGCGCTGCGTTACGCCCGGCAGGAAGGCTATAACATTCGCCGCGATACGCTTTTTGTCTTCGATCTGGAACTCCCCGCCAGCTTCACGCCCCAAAGCAACGACGGCGAAAGCGGCCAGTACCAGCTGGTCAGCCTTGACTGGGTGATGGAAAAAATGGTGGCGACCGACGAATTCAAATTCAACGTGCCGCTGGTGATCATCGATTTTTTAATTCGCCACGGCGCCATCGATGCCGACGCGCCCGGCTATGCCGAACTTGCGCTCACCCGCTCCCGGCTGGAAGCGATATCAGGTACGCTCGGGGCCGTCGCCGCCGCGGCGTAACGCGGCAAACGAGTCCGGGCGGGCGGCTTGCGCGGGTTTCGGCGCTGGCGTGGTGCCGCTCTTTCCAGGCGTATCACCATTGGCATGCGCCACGCCATTCGCATGAGCCACGCCCGTATTGGTGGATGCAATCGGCGTATCCGGTATTTTCACCCGTTCGATTTTCACCTCGCCCATCGCCAGCGCAGCTGGCGGGGCTTCGCCCGCCGCACGTGATTCTCGCACCCGCGCCAACAAATCCTCGAAGGGTTCAAGTTGGTCCATGGCAGACAAACCCAAACCATTTGCTGCCGGCGCGGGCGGCGGATTAGCGGGCGGCTTGGCCGCAACGGGTATCGCTACGGGCTTTGTCTCGGTCGCCGGCGGCTTTTCTGTGATTGCTCTTCCCGCCGCGATAATCATGCTGGGTGCCGAAACCAGTGATGGCGCAGGCCGTGGCGCGGCAGCCGGCGTGGCGGGGGGATTGGCGAACGGATCAGGCAATGCCGCTTCCGCAGCGCGCATGTCTGTTCCCGCCACGTGATCAAGGCGCGCCCGCACCCCTTGCGAATTAGCACTACCCGCCGTAGCCGGGTCAGGCGTCCACTGGCCATCCGGCGGATCCATACGGATCAGCTTCATTTCTTCCTGAACGGTCGGCGCGGGCAACGCTTTGGGCGGCGCGGGCAAAAGCACGGGCGGGCCTTCCATGGCCTCGCCGGCCTTCATTTGTTCAAACGCGCTCGCCATGGCGGCTTCAAAAGCGTCGGCATGTTTGAAATGGATGCCCTTGCGCTCATAACGGAACGGCAGGTTATTGCGGGCATAGCCCTGGCGCACAATGGCGTTCACTTCAGTAAAAACGGTGGTGGGACTATCTGGCAGCACCATCACAAAATAGCGGCAGCGGTCATCCAGTACGGCCACATGGCCGCCGCGTTCCTGCGCAATAGCCAGCAGCGTATCAGCGAAATCGGTCATGTAGGTATGGGCGGCTTCATTCCCGTGTTTTTCGAACAGGCTTTGGGCACCCGCCACGCCATTATCCTGGTAACTGAGCACGAACGCGATCAGCGCATTGATCTGCGGCAGCTTGACGGGTTCGATCTTTTTGATCTTTTTCTTCAGCCCCTTGCGGTTCAAAACCCCGGCCAGCGGATGAATATAGGCTTCGCGCGCGGCTTCGCGATATTCATCGGCCAATGCCTTGTTGCGCGCCACCAGCGCTTCGTTCGCGGCGATAAGAAGGTTTTTCTCGCCTCTCAGCCGGTCATTATCATTGAGAAGCGCGACAACAGTCTTTTGCGCCGTCGGCAGGTCTTTGATGCGGCCAGCCGTTTCGATATATTTCTGCAGGCGCGGGTCAACGGGCAGCCCGGCATCGTGGCCGGTTCTGAAAAACCGCTGCAGCAATTTGCTAATCTTTTGTTCCTTCGCCATGGGCAGCAAAATACCATAAACATCATGCAACTAATGCCGGTATTTACTGGATATGGCCCCGCGAATTAACTAAAAAATCCCGGAAAACCCTTGGTTTTCGGGCCTTATTTCTTATCGTCGTATTTCAGGGCGGCAATGAACGCGCTTTGCGGGATTTCCACCTGGCCAAACTGGCGCATGCGCTTTTTGCCTTCTTTCTGCTTCTCGAGCAGCTTCTTCTTGCGGCTGATATCGCCGCCATAGCACTTGGCGGTCACGTCCTTACGCATCGCCGAGATATCTTCGCGCGCAATAATGCGCCCGTAAATCGCGGCTTGGACCGCAATCTTGAACAATTGTTTTGGAATAAGTTCTTTGAGCCGCTCACACATCGCGCGGCCGCGCTTTTCGGCGGCGGCCCGGTGCACGATCATGGAAAGCGCATCCACGGGTTCGCCGTTCACCAAAATCGTCATCTTCACCAGATCGCCGGTATCGTAGCCATCAATCGCATAGTCAAAGCTGGCATACCCGCGCGAGACCGATTTCAAACGGTCGTAAAAATCAAACACCACTTCATTGAGCGGCAGGCGGTAGACCAGCATGGCGCGGTTACCCGCATACGTCAGGTCTTTCTGCACGCCGCGGCGGTCTTCGCACAGCTTTAAAATGGCGCCCAGATACTCATCCGGCACTAAAATCGTCGCCTTGATCCACGGCTCGTCAATATGGTCGATGCGCACCGGATCGGGCATATCGGCGGGGTTATGGCACTGCATCACGCTGCCATCGGTCAGCTGAATATTATAAACCACGCTCGGCGCCGTGGTGATCAGGTTCAGGTTAAACTCGCGTTCCAATCGCTCCTGAATAATTTCCAGATGCAGCATACCCAAAAAGCCGCAGCGGAAACCAAAGCCGAGCGCCGCCGACGTCTCCGCTTCAAAATGGAAGCTGGCATCATTGAGCGCCAGGCGGCCCAGGCTCTCGCGCAAATTTTCAAATTCCGCCGCATCGGCCGGAAAAAGCCCGCAGAACACCACCGGCACCGACGGCTTGAAGCCCGAGAGCGGCGCATCCGCCTGGCGCTTTTCTTCCGTAATGGTATCACCCACCTTTGTGTCGGCGATCTGCTTGATGCCGGCGGTAATGAACCCCATCTCGCCGGGGCCCAGAATATCGGTGGCGATTTTCTTTGGCGTGAAATAACCCACGCGGTCGATGTCATAGGCCGCCTTGGTCGACATAAAGCGAACCTTCTGCCCCACCTTCAACGCGCCATCTACCACGCGCACCAGAATAACCACGCCTAAATAGGCGTCATACCAGCTATCCACCAGCAGCGCTTTTAACGGCGCTTCAATATCGCCCTTGGGCGCGGGCAGCCGTTCCACAATCGCTTCCAGCAAC
Source organism: Pseudomonadota bacterium (assembly GCA_048498415.1). Classification (GTDB taxonomy): domain Bacteria; phylum Pseudomonadota; class Alphaproteobacteria; order UBA9219; family RGZA01; genus JBEHYA01. The sequence continues at coordinate 490 of JBEHYA010000074.1, read as the reverse complement.
AGGTCAATGTTTAGGCCGCTTTTGGCCGAGACTTCCAGCGCGTTCGAGGTATCGAGCCCGATCACTTCTTCAATCTGGTCTTTGACGCGCTGCGGCTCTGCCGCCGGCAGATCGATCTTATTGAGAACGGGGATGATCTCGTGGTTGTTGTTGATCGCCTGATACACATTCGCCAGCGTCTGTGCTTCCACGCCCTGGCTGGCATCGACAACCAGCAAGGATCCTTCGCACGCCGCCAGACTGCGGTTCACTTCATAGGCGAAGTCCACATGGCCCGGCGTATCCATGAGGTTCAACTGGTACGTCTCGCCGTTCTTGGCCTTGTAAGCCAAACGCACGGTCTGCGCCTTGATGGTGATGCCGCGCTCGCGCTCGATATCCATGCTATCCAGCACCTGCTCCTTCATTTCGCGCTTGTCCAGCCCGCCGCAATATTCAATCAGGCGGTCGGCCAGCGTGGATTTGCCGTGATCGATATGCGCGATGATGG
>JBEHYA010000073.1:0-9963 GCA_048498415.1 Pseudomonadota bacterium | reverse complement strand
GGCGGCGGAGTGCCTGACGGGCCCGGTGTAACGCCACGTCGAACGCTCCCGCGGACAGCCCAGTTTACATAATTATAACTGCCCGGCCGCATCACCTCGCCAACGATGAAGAACGGGCGGTAATTTAAAACGTCCACGCTCACCTTCGGGTCTTTCATGTAGCCATCCATCAGCCTGGTGCCGATGGCACTTTTCAGCTGCGCCACGGTAAGACCGGCGGCTTTGATATCGCCGGTCAGCGGCATGGCGATCATACCGGTCGATGAAATATCAAGATCGCCGGTCAAATCGGCCTCGCCGAACACGCTCACATGCACGCGGTCGCCCACGCCCAGCACGTAATCATCGGCGGCGGCGCTCGCTACCGGCAGGGGCGCGGGTTCGGTTGCAGGCGCGGCGGCCTGCGCGCGCGGGAGCGGTGGCATGGCAGGCGGCAACGCGGCGAAAGCCGTTACCGGCAGCAATACAAGCAATGCGAGAAAGATTTTCATGGAAAGCCCCATCAATATTGCGCCCCGAACCGCACCAGGAAGACGTGGCGGTTATAGCCGTTATCATTCACATTCGAGATGCGCTTCATAAAATCATACGTGACGTCGCTATAAAAATTGCGGTTGATGAAATAGCGCGTGCCGAGGCCTAACGTATAATTATCATCGCTGCGGTTGCTCTTTTTATACGCGTCATTGGTATAGCTGGCATTGGCTTCCACCAGCATATCGCGGCGGAGCTCATGCGTGACCGTGACTGACCCGCCAGTGGCGATATACGCGCTTGAGGCCGCCGGCACGCTTACGCCGCCCCAGGTGGTTTCTTCAATTGTGCGGCCCGCTTCAAACTGCAGCGAGGTGAGTTCGGTCACGTTCCACAGCAGATGCCCGCCGAAATTGGCCGCCGCGATCATGCCATCGCTGAAATTGTAGTAATCACGTCCGGTAAGACCGGTGTAGATATCGGCCGTGACAATGCCGCCCATATCGAAGTAGCTGCCCACCGCCACATCAAACCCATCGGAATGGCGCAGGGCGTTATCGGTATAACGGCGCATATCAAAGCCAACACGCACAAACGGCTTCACGTTTTCGCTGACCGCGTACTGCACTTCGCCGCGCAGGCCATTGCCCACGCGGCTGCGTTGTTTTTGCGTGGCGATGGCGCCGCTCATCAGCTTCACATCGTTGTAATCATAGAAGCTGAAATCGTAATTGCCTTTGGCTTTCAGCTTGCCCACGCCACGATAGACCTCAAAGCTGGCGCCGACCAGATTATATTGCACCGGCTCCGCCGCGCTTGTGGGGCTGGAGGGCGAGCTGCGGGGTTCCGTGTTGCGCTGGTAGCTTAAATTAGCGGCCAGCCACGTGCGCGGCGCGATATCAAAGCGGCCATCGATTTGCGCGGCGCCGCCCACAAAATCTTCGCTTGGATTAAAAATGTAATTATTGATATCGGCAAAGCCGGTGAAGGCCAGCGCATGCCGGCCCCAGTTGGAGACGACCGAAACACCGGGGTTGATCTTGTTCACCGCATCGCCCGCCGGGTTGTGCTGGCTGGCGTAGATATTGCTGTCGTAATACACGGCCTCGTTAAACGCGGTGAACAGCTGGAACGAGCCCATGGTGATGGGCGTGGCATCAAAATCCGGCCGCGGGCGCGCGGCAACGGATTGCCCACGCGCGGGCTCGTACTGCTCGGTGGTGGAGCTACGCATATTCACGCTGCCATCGGGGTTGGGGCGGCCGCCGAACAGACCCTGTTCGGCCTGGGCGATGAAGGGTGTGGCAAAAATCAGAAACGCGCAGAGAAGCGCGGTTATGCGGCGCAAAGCCCGCATTATTCCGCACTCGGGATCAGCGCACCCCGCGTTCCCACATGCGGGATAGTGCCGGGGGATTGCGCGAGCAGCGCATCGGCATCCACGCCATCGATATCTTCAATCAAATTCGTGTTGCACACCGCCTGCTTGGCATCGGATGGCGCGGTGGATGCTGTGCGGCGCATGACGGCCACCGCCGCCTTGGCGTTATCGCGATCCACCGGCATGAGCTGGCTGAACAGCGGCGTGGCGTTTTCAAAAATGCTGACGGTTAAACAGATATCCCCCTTCTCCTGCGCGGTCTGCGCCTTATCGAGAAGGAACATCGCCATGTCGCTTTGCTCTTTGGGATTCTGGGCTTCAATAATCGCAAGCTGGGCGAAATTACCGCTGGCAATCGCGGCTTCCATCGCGTCGTTCCATGCGGCATGCGCGGGCATGCAAAGCAGGCTGGCGGCCACGGCCGCGGGGAATAGCGCTTTTTTGAACAATAGGAATGTCCCGGTTCGAAACTGGGAAAAGAGTATCCCCTTGGCTCAGCGCTTACCAGTGACTCCGGCTGCGAAGCGCTCGCAAGTAGGAACCCATGCAGAACACATGCGGGGTTTTGCCGGAGCGTTGGGTTGTTTATTGAAAAATACAGCCGGAATAATCAGCGCTTGCAGCGGCTGACGTTATCGATGAAGGCAGAATCATAAAGCGGTTCCGCGCCATGTTCCTGCAGCCAGCGGTTTTGCAGCGTATAGGCTTCGCGTTCCTTGGCGCCGTTGCACGCGTATTTATGGCCGGCGAAAAGCTGCGCGTGGTGCACCATTTCGTGCACCAGGTAACTTTGCATGGTCACGCTTTCGGCATCCCATGTCGTATTGTTCACGATGATGCGGCCGGGAATATAAGCGGCCATGGAACGCGCACGCAATGCGCCTTCCAGACCCAATGAATTTTTCAGCTGCGCGCCGCTGGCAGTTGCAAGCGGCAGAAACGGCACCTTGATGTGCATGGCGCTTGCCACCCACGCGGCGGCATTTTTGACGAGCGCAGGTGATAGCGCTTCGCCTTCCGGCACGGCGGCGTGTGAGGCCGGGGTTATGAAAAGCGCGGCGCCGAAAAACGCGCACGCTAAAATCTTCCGCATAAATCACCTAAAAAATCTCAGGTAATTTTATGGGGGCGCCCATAAGCACCTTTTAATCATGGCTAAAAAGTGCATCAAATTTTATGCAAGGCGGTGCCAAACGCCGGCATGCCGCGCATACGGAGGCACGCTGAAAACGCATACAAATTCAGGTTTTTTTGCTGTCAGTAGGCCTGGCCGTTACGGCGCAGCGCGGCGATGGTCTTTAAAATAATGACAACGTCCATCCACAGTGACCAGTTTTTGGCGTACCACGCCTCTAGCTCCACGCGCTGCGCAAAACTCAGGCTGGAACGGCCGCTCACCTGCCACGGGCCGGTGATGCCGGGGCGCACGCAGTCGTAATAAACATAATCGTCGCCATAACGGCTTTCCTGCCCCGGCAAAATCGGGCGCGGGCCCACCAGGCTCATATCGCCGCAGAGCACGTTGAACAGCTGCGGCAGTTCATCGATGCTGCAACGGCGCAGCCACGCGCCGAATTTTGTTACGCGGGGGTCATGCTTCAGTTTCTGGAAGGTCTGCCATTCATGCGCCGCGGCGGCATCGCTTGCCAGATGCGCGGCAAAGGTTTTTTCCGCATCCACCCGCATGGAACGGAATTTATAGCAATTGAACAGCTTGCCGTGGCGGCCCACGCGGCGCTGCACGAACAGGGCGGGCCCGCCATCCCGCCGCACGAACAGTGCAACGCCCAGCATGAAGGGGAATAGTACCAATAGCGCAAGGCCCGCCACGCCAATATCAAAGCAGCGCTTCATGGCCTGCGGCACGGGCAGCGCCAGCATGTTGGTGGCATCCAGCAGCACCATGTCGTTCATCATGAAATGATGGGTACGCAGGGTTGCCGATGGCAGGCCGTGCCAGGGCGGCGTGATGGAATAGGAAAGCCGTTCGCGCGCCAGGGCTTTGAGTGCCGGTTGGTGCGCTTGCAGCGCGGCGCCATCCAAAGCGATGAAAAGATGACGCACGGAAAAGTTTTTCTTGAGCCGCGCCCACGCGCCCGGCGCCTGCAATTTATCCAGCATGCTGGCGGGCACTTTCCCAACGATATGATAGCCCATCGCGGGCTCGTCCTGCAGGGTGCGGCGCATGGCTTCGGCAGCAACGCCGTCGCCGATGATGAGCGCGGGAATGTTCCACGCGTTGCGGCGGCGTAAAGCGGCCATCACATAATGCCGGCCCATAAGAACGAGGGCGGCGAACAACCCCCCGCTTAAGCTCAGCCACAGGCGCGAATAACCGCTCTTGATCGCAAACTGCAAAAAGCCCGCCAGCACCACACCCATGGCGGTAACGCTTAAAATATGCGCGGCGGTTTCCCAGAACGGCAGGCGCTGGCTGTAATGCCCGCGCCGTTCCAGCTGCAAAAGAGCCACCGCACCAAGCCCGGTGAACATCGCAAGCTCGCTCAAGGTATCCCGGCTGAAAAGAGTTTGAAAACTGTTGCCCAGTATCTGCTTGCTGATCAGCCACGCCAAAATGCCGCCGCCGATGAAGGCGCAGGCCAGCGCAACGATATCGCTGAATAAAAACCAGCGGCCGGTCTGCTTCGCCGTTACGGTAATATGCGCGGGCGCTTGCGGCCGCAGGCCATGCGCCAGCTCAATCACGCCCCCCAGCCATGCGCCCTGATGCCTTTCGGCATGCGGCGAACTGTCACGGTTTTGTTGCGGGCTGTTGTCGAGCAGAAAGGCACCAGACACATGCGAGTGTATGTCTGGTTATATGCGTATGAATGCGCGGCGCAACCCCTTGGGCCGCCGCCTGCAATACGTTCCGCGCTTTACCTATTTTGTTTCGACGATCGCTTTCATCGCCCGGAGTCCCTTATCATACTGCTCGCCGACCATTTTACTGCAGTCCATCACCAGGCCCATGGCTTTCGACATAAAATTGGCGGGGCCCTTCATCTCCCACGTCACAAGCGTGCCCGTGCCTTCGGGCACGAATGTGAATTCACCGCCAATCGTGTTTTTAAACGGCTTGAAAAATTCCAGGCGCAAACGCACCAGCTGGCCGGGGCGGGATTCCACGATGGTCATTTTCCCGGCGCCAATTTTTTTGTTGCCGTCCCAGCTATGGCTGGCGCCCTCGCCCGCCGCAGGGCCATCAAAACCGTATTTCGCATCGGGATCCAGCTTGGCCCAGGGCGACCATGCCTGCCAGTGGTGCAGATCGTTTACTTCTTCAAACACGCGGGCGGGCGCGGCATTCATGCGCATGCTGCGGGAGACTTTAAATTCATTGGGCTGCGCATTGATGATCAATCCCAGCACAACGATAACAGCGAGGATGATGAGAAGAAGGGTCATGAAAAACTCCGGGAGACTCGGATGATGACGCGGCCAGATTAGGCAGGTTTGCTGGCATTTGCAACGCGGGGCGCCTATTCTTTTCATACATTGCAACGGTTTTGCATGCGAGGGCGCGTGGGCCAAACAACCATTCTTGTCGCCGGCGGCGCTGGCTATATCGGCAGCCATTTTTGCTGGCTGGCCAAACAGCAGGGTTTCAATCCCGTTATCATCGACCGCATTGTGCCAAGCAGCGGCATGGTTGCCGCCTATCGCCGCTCGGTGGTGATGGATTACCCGCATGAGCTGTGCGATATCGCCGATAGCGGGCATGTGCGCAAATTAATTGCGAAATACAAACCCAAAGCCGCCGTGAGTTTTGCCGGGCTGATCGATGTGGCGGAATCCATGATACGGCCGTCGCTGTACTGGGAACATAATTTCAACCGCGCCATCGCTTTTTTTGAAACGCTGCTGGAAAATGATGTGCGCCATCTGGTATTTTCGTCTTCGGCCGCGGTTTATCTCTCCAGCAACGCGCCGCTTGCGGAAGATGCGCTGCTGCAACCGGCCAACCCTTACGGTCTCAGCAAGCTGGCGGTGGAACTCGCGCTGCAAGGCAGCAGCGATCATCATCGCCTCACCCGCAATATCAGCTTCAACGGCCGGCCGCTGCCTACCATGGCGCGCTTTGGCGCGCTCTCAAGCGTGATTTTACGCTATTTCAACGCCGGCGGCGGCTTGCCGGCACATGATCTGGGCGAAATGCACGACCCGGAAAATCATCTGATCCCGCGCGCTGTGCAGGCAGCGGCTGCAGGTGATGCGCTGATGATCAACGGCGAAGATTATGATACGCCGGATGGCACATGCCTGCGCGATTACGTGCATGTGCTTGATCTTGCTGAAGCGCATATCAAGGCGCTGGGTTATTTACTGGCAGGCGGCACCAGCACCACGCTTAATCTGGGCAGCGGCAAAGGCACCAGCGTGCGCCAGATTGCAAAGGCCGTGAGCCGCGCTACCGGCCACACGCTTCGCACGGTCGTCGGCCCGCGCCGCGCCGGCGATGCCAGCAGCCTGATTGCCGATATCACGAATGCCGGCCGCGTGCTGGGCTGGAAGCCTGCACGTGATTTGAATGCCATCGTCGCATCCGCCGCCGCATTCCACGATGGCTACGCCGCGCGCGATGTCGCCTGAACGCATTCAGTTGCTGGGCCTGCCGCTAACGGCCGGGGCCACGCAAAACGACGTGCTGCAGGCCCTTGATGATGAACACCCCCGCCTGATCAGCTTCATCAACCCCGCGGCCTATGCGCTGGCCCGCCGCTTTCCCGCGTATAAAACGGCGCTTGCGAACATGGATATGGTGCTGCCCGACGGCATGGGCGTGGCGCTGGCGTGTTATATGCTCACTCACCGGCCCGCCACGCGGCTTAGTTTTGATATGAGTTCGCTGGCCGGGCCGTTCTTCGCGCATATGGCTGCAAAAAACCGGTCGCTGCTTTTAATTGGCGGCGCGGCAGGCGTAGCGGAGAAAGTGCGGGCAAAAATGGCGGCGGCCTATCGCGGTATCCGCTGCCTGGGGGCGCTGGATGGTTTTGGCGACCGCGCGGCAGCGATCCAGACTATTTTAAGCGCGCAACCGGATGTCGTGCTGGCCGGCCTTGGTGCGGGCACGCAGGAAGAATTTCTTTTGCAATTGCGCGCTGCGGGTTTCAAAGGCCTTGGCATCACCTGCGGCGGGTTCTTTGACCAGTATGCAGCGGCCGACCGCTATTACCCCGCGCTTGTCGATGCGCTGCACCTGCGCTTTGCCTATCGCCTGTATAAGGAACCCGCACGGCTGTGGCGGCGCTATCTGCTCGATTACCCGTATTTTATCGGAAAGTTTATACAGGCATACGTGGCGGGCGGGCGGCGGCGTTATAGCTGAACAGCCCGATGAGCATGAACACGGCCCAGATGCCGAATTCCGCAAACGATGGCGTTGGCCCGACAAAAACCGCGTAAAGGTTGGCAAACACCGCACCCGGCACCGCGGCGGCGGCGGCCAGCCGCATCGCGCCGGAAAAATCCGGCTTGTCCTTATAAAACAGGCTGGCGATCTGCACGATGATCGATTTAACCAGCGTGCAGATAAAAGCCACGATGAAGCTGAGGAGCGGCACCGCCACCACAATTGCAATCACCCCCCAGCGCTGGATGGTGCGGTTCAGCTGATCCCAGTTTTCATGGCTGACCGTTACGTCTTCCTTCGCGAAATCCGTGACGCTATGGACTTCCACGCCATTCTTTTTCTTTACCGCCACAACATCGGATGTCACCAGCACGGCAAGATCTTCTTTTTCCATCTGCTTAGTGATATCCAGCACATCCATGTGGCTCTGGTTGGTATCGAATTTGATGATGCTGACCGCCGACGTGGCCGCAGGGCGCACGGTATAGGGCGACGGCTTATCAATCGTGATCCTGCCTTTGGCGACGGTCACGGCCGGCATCTGGGTTGCAATCGCCGTCATGCCGCTGGCGGCGACGGGAGCCAGTTTTCCTAAAAGGGCCAGCGAACCGATGCTGTTGATCAGGGTGAGCAAAAGCACAAAGCCGATGCCGATGCCGCGCCAGCTGCCGATGAGTTCGGCATAAAAGTCGCGCGAATAAAACGTGTTTAAAAAATTCCTGAAAGCCTGCGTCATGGGCGAGTGAATCCTTGGCTGGTTGTCTACCGCAAATTATTTATCACACAGAACTTCCGGCACCTCTTCAATACCGGTCTTGGTTTTCTTGAAATAGAAGGTTTTTTCTTCGCCGACCGCTTTCTGCTTTTCCTTGGCGGCGCGGTGGCAATCGGCTTCATCGGCATCCGGCGCCAGATCCAGCGGTTCGCTTAAGGTAATAATGTAAGGCACCATGCCGCCCTTCTTGATATCGAGCAGGCGCACCGATTTGGTGCAGGAAGGCGCCGTCTCGCACCGGCATTTAATCTCGGAGATCTGCGCATACCCAATAATATTCGCCTGCTTCTCCCGGTCGGTCTGCGGCACTTCGGTGCAGTTACGTGGTGGTGCGTCGGCGAAGGCCGGGGCGGCGCACACACCCATCATCACAATCAAAAGCAGTAATGAACGCATAGGGCTTTCTCCAGCTAATGCTAATTAATCCGGAATTTCAGCTTCCACCAGTTTGGCCAGCAGCACAAGCGACTCCTGCCAGCCCATATAGCAGGCCTCGGTGGGGATGGCGGCGGGGATGCCTTCCTGCACCACGTTCAGCTCCGTGCCGCAGAAGACTTTCTTAAGGTCAATTGTTACGTGCATGGCGCCCGGCAGGTTGGGGTCATCAAACACATCCGTATAACGGATGCGGGTAAAAGGCGTGAGTTCCAGATATTCGCCGCCGAAGGAATGGTTTTTGCCATTTGTAAAATTGGTGAACGACATTTTAAAACGCCCGCCCACTTTGGCATCCAGCGCATGCACGGTGCAGGTAAAGCCGTTGGGCGGCAGCCATTTCACAATCGCCGCGCCATCAAGAAACGCCTTATAGACCCGTTCCGGCGGGGCACGCAGCACCCGGTGCAGGCGGACGGTATTGGTATCGGGCATGGCTTTCTCCTTCTGTTTGGGGCCGCAGCATTACAAATAGGCCCCCTTCCCTAAAGAATACATTCTTCTTGACATGCAACCAAATGGTTGCATATAATGCGCATATGGCCACCGATGAAGACAAAATATTCAAGGCTCTCGCCGATGCCAGCCGGCGCAAACTGCTTGACCGGTTGCGCAAAAAGGGCGGCCTGAGCCTGGGTGAATTATGTGAGAAGTACGATATGACGCGTCAGGCGGTAACCAAGCATCTGGCTATTCTGGAGGCGGCCAATCTGGTCGTAACCAGAAAACAGGGGCGCGAAAAGCTGCATTACCTCAACCCCATGCCGATCAACGACATTTACATGCGCTGGATCGGCAAGTTCGAACGGGAACGGATTGCAGCCCTGCACACACTGAAACAAGCTCTCGAGGAGAATAACGATGAATAAGACATTTACCTATACCACCTACATTCGCTCCACCCCGGAAAAAGTCTGGGAAGCCATCACTAACCCCGAATTCGCGCGCCAGTACTGGTCGAACGAAAACATCTCCGACTGGAAGAAAGGCTCGGCATGGAAGCATGTTGATCCGAAAACCGGGAACGTACGCATAGTTGGCAAAGTACTGGAGAGCAATCCGCCCACGCGCCTTGTTACCAGCTGGGCCAGCCCCGGCAACCTCGCCGATGAATCGCAAGTAAGCTACGACATCTCGGTCGCCGGCGGCCTGGTGCGCCTCGATGTGGTGCATACGAACTTAAGCGAAGATATGGGCAGCGGTGTTTCCAAAGGCTGGCCGCTGGTGCTCTCCAGCCTCAAGTCGTTTCTGGAGACCGGCAAACCCATCGATATCATCGCGGTCAAAGGGCCGTGCAAGGATGCGGCTTAGTATAAAGCCGAAGCTAAATAAAAAGGGCCCTGTTGCGGGGCCCTTTTTTATTACTCGCAGGAGAGGATTACTTTGCTACGCCTAGGGCGTGCGCAAAGTTGCAATTTTCTGGTCGTGCGCAAGCGCTTACTCCCGAAAATTGTCGAACCCGATGTTCGTCCACCGCCGCACTTCCGCCATTAAAAAGGGACCGCTGTGGGGCCCTTTTTCATGGGGGGAGGGGGGGGGTTTGAG
>JBEHYA010000072.1:0-10129 GCA_048498415.1 Pseudomonadota bacterium | reverse complement strand
CCGGCCCGGTGGATCACGCCAACGCCATCGTTACGCCGCCGGTAAGGCCGGAGCCGCCGCCTCCGCCGCCGGCGCTTGTGGCACCGCTCGCGCCCGCGCCGCCTACGCCGGTGGTGCTGTTACCGCCCCCGCCGCCGCCATTGCCGGGGCCCCAGACAGATGTCAGCGCCGCAGCCGCCGCGCCGCCGGGCGAACCTGTGGAACCCGTGCCGCCCGCATTCGTTGCGTTCGTGCAGCCAATGCCGCCCACGCCACCATTTTGTACGGAAGGCGACGCCGGTACACCTGCGCCCGATGCGCCCGATGCGCCATTATTGTAGGAAGGATTGCCGCCCACGCCCGCCGTTCCGCTGGCGCCGCCGGAACCCGATGCCGTGCCAAAGCCAAAGGTGTTGCCCGCCGCGCCCGAACCGCCGGCTGCGCCGCCATTGCCGCCGGCCGAACCGCCAGTGCCGCCGCTGGCATTGCCGCCGGCGCTGCTTTGCCCCGCCGACCCACCGCCGGCCGACGCCGCGCCCGAACGCCCGCCCGAACCGCCGCCGCCGCCATAGGCGGTGATAAACGTGCCGAACAGCGAATTGCCGCCCTGCCCGCCATCGCTGCCGGGATTGCCGGCCGATGCTGCGCCATTGCCGCCGTTGCCGCCGTTACCCACGGTGATGGTAATGGCGCCCGTAATATCGCTGTTGGTGAAAAAGCCTTTGCGGAAAGCCGCGCCGCCGCCCCCGCCGCCGCCACTCGACGCCGTGCCGGAATTATATGCAGCGCCGCCACCGCCGCCGCCACCACCGCCGTAGACTTCAACATAAAAGTTTTTGGAGCGCGGATCGGGCGTGAAGGTGCCGGATGCGGTGAAAAGGGTATAGATGTTGGTAACCGGAAAAGAGACGGAGCGCAGCATTAGTCAATCTCCCCCGCGGTGATGTTGAGCGTGGTAGTGCCCGACGCGGTGATGGCCGCGATGTAATTTTCATTCACGGTATCGGCAGCGGGGTTGGTATCCACATAGAACAGTTCCACCGTGCCGGGCAGAATCTGCATGTCGGTGGTAGCGGCCGTGACGCCCGTCAGGCCGAATTTGATATAGGCGGACACGCTGCCGTTATTAACGATGCGCACATGCTTTTGCGTATCGACGTTCTGCGGGATCACCACCGATGCGGTGCTGTTCGTCACCGACAGGCTGGTGCTTTGATAGGGTTTGAATGTAAGTGCCATAGGCTGCTTCTCCGATTGTTCGAGCTGCGGCAGCCGGTGCTATAAGCGGGCGCTTGAATCCACATGCGCCTTTTAAAAATAAAATCCCCTGCCGTAGACGCGACTGTGCATCACGCGCGAAAGCGTTTTCAAATTCGGAATTGTTTGGAAAAAATTATGCCGGGGAAGCAGGGCAAAAACGAATGGTCGGAACGGCGGGATTTGAACCCACGACCACTAGTCCCCCAGACTAGTGCGCTACCAGGCTGCGCTACGTTCCGATGCCATTGGTAAGGTGGCTGTTATAGCGGAAAGCCATCACCCGGCGCAATTGGTGTTTAATTGCGTAATTTGCGCCCATTTCGCAAGGCTTCATCCACACTACAAAGCGTATGCCCCCGTGAAGGCCAGGGTCCATTTATCCGCATTTGGATTGTTGATGGATGGACCCCGGCCTTCGCCGGGGCATACATGAAGAACTTAAATGCCCGTATTGCTGGCCAGCAGTTGGCGGAGTTCCACCAGTTCGGCGAGCAGGGCTTTGAGTTCGGCCTGGTTCGCGTTTGATGCCGGAGCTTCCACCACTTGCGCGGGTTCAACGGGCGCTGCTTCCAGAACGGGTTCAGCAACCGGTTCCGGCATAACCGCGTCGGCTTCGATCTCGATGGCCGGCATGGCTTTCATGACGGCGGGGTCGGTATCAATGCGCGCGGGCGTGGTGGGATACGCGATCTGATCGCGGATTTCGGTCACTGCTTCCAGACTGCTTTGCAGCTGGGTGGCGGACGTATCCTGTTCGGTTTTTTCAATCGTGTTGGCGGTGGCTTCGCTGAACGCATCGGCGAACGCGGCGGCCTGCTGTTCAAACGCCTTGATCTGTTTGCCTTCTTCCAGAATGGTCGAGGAGACGGCGCCATAGGCCATGGCGAGCGCGGAAGGCGCGGCGCTGGCGGCAGAGAGCAGCGAGGATTGCTTCATCACCGGCGAGAGCGGCGGCACGATATGGCCGGGCAGGCTCGCCAGCGGGTGCGCGTAAGGAATGAAGGATTTCTGGGCAGGCGCGGCGGCGGTTTGGCGCATGGAGCGGGTTTCTTTCAACAGGCGTTGCACACCTTTGATGGTGTACCCCTGGTTATAAAGATAGTTTTTGATTCGGGATAGCAGCTCGACATCTTCGGGGCGGTAGTAGCGCCGGCCGCCCGCGCGCTTGAGCGGCTTGATTTGCGCGAAGCGGCTTTCCCAGAAGCGCAGCACGTGTTGCGGCACGTTGATATCATGCGCGACTTCGCTGATGGTGCGGAAGGCGAGACTCGATTTCGCGGGGCCAGTCGCGGCTGGCGCATATTCGGGGGTTACATCAGACGGCATCACAACAGATTCAAAAGCATCAGCAGGAAACAACGAAGGCTCATCAATTTGCGATACGGTATCGGGTGATGAGCTGGACATCGTGGCCTCCTAATTTCCGGGAGAATGAAGTTCAGAATTACGCATTGCCGCTTCCTGGTTTTTGAATGGCGGCATTGATGCGGTCTTTAAGAACATGGCTGGCGCGGAACACGAGCACGCGGCGCGGCAGAATGGGGACCTCTTCGCCGGTTTTCGGGTTGCGCCCGACGCGTTCGTTTTTCTGGCGCACGGCAAAGGTGCCAAATGATGAAAGCTTGACGGTATCGCCGGTAATGAGCGCTTTGCTGATTTCTTCCAGCACGGTTTCAACGAACAGTGCGGATTCATTGCGCGACAGGCCAACTTCCTGATACACGGCTTCGCTTAAGTCAGCGCGGGTAATGGTATTTTCCGTCATTAGCGACCTGCCGGGGTAAAAAACGGGTTTAGTGGATAAGTCGAATCAACTATATGAATCAATACGGTATACCAATTCGGATTCCCCGTAAAAGGCAAAATGACTGAATCGCGCCGCGTCGTGATGTTGGTATTGCCCGCTTACCTGCTGCCATAATCTATTCCTAAAGATTCAAAATCATGGACAATTCGCCTAAATCCCTCCCCTCCGGCCTGTTTAAAAACCGCGATTACCTGCGGCTGGTGGCAACCCGCCTGTTCGGCACGCTGGGTATGCAGATGCTGTCGGTGGCGATCGGCTGGCAGGTTTACGATATCACCCACGACCCGTTTGCGATTGGTTTGGTGGGTCTGTTCCAGTTCATGCCCTCCTTCATTCTGGTGCTGTTTGCGGGGCATATCATCGACCAGTTTCCGCGCAACCGCATTCTGGGCGCGTCGTTTTTTGTGGCGGCGTTTGGCGCGGGCGCGCTGCTGCTGGCCACACTTGGCGGAGCGACCACGCCGCATATTATTTATGCGGTGTGCGTTTTGATTGGCGCGATGCGCATTTTCGCCAATCCGGCCTCGCAGGCGCTGTTGCCCGGCGTGGTGGCGAAGGACGATTTCAGCCGCGCGGTTGCGTTTCAGTCGTCGGTGTTTCAGGTGGCGATCATCGCGGGGCCGGCGGCGGCGGGCGCGGCGTTTTTTCTTGGCACCAGCGCCGTGTATGGCATTGCGTTTCTCTTTCTGCTGATTGCCGGGGTGAGCGGCATTTTAATTGGCGTGAAATCGCCGTTGGTGAAACGCGCGCTGAATTTTGAAAACCTGATCGCGGGATTAAAATTTATCTGGGCACGCCCTATTCTGCTTGGCGCCATCACGCTGGATTTATTCGCGGTGCTGTTCGGCGGCATTGTGGCGCTGTTGCCCGTTTATGCCCGCGATATTCTGGAGATCGGCCCGCAGGGTTTAGGCCTTTTGCGCAGTATGCCGGCGGTGGGGGCAACGCTGATGGCGCTTGCGTTAATGCGCATGCCGCTGCGCCGCCATGCGGGGCGTTGGCTGCTGGCCAGCGTGATTGCGTTTGCCATTTCCACCATCGTCTTTGGCTTTTCGGAAAACGTTATTTTGTCGGCCGCCATGATGTTCACGCTGGGCGCCGCCGATATGGTGAGCGTGTATGTGCGCACGCATTTAATGCAGATGAACACGCCCGACGACATGCGCGGGCGTGTGGCAAGTGTGAACATGCTGTTCATCACCACATCGAACGAGCTGGGCGATTTTGAATCCGGCACCATGGCCGGCTGGTTTGGGCCGGTGCCCGCCGTTGTTATTGGCGGCGTGTTATCGCTGGGTGTGGCGGGTTTAATCGCGTGGCGCGTGCCGAGTTTGCGGAAACTCGATGATCTGCACGATGTGAAGTAATTAGGACAGCGCGAGATTAGCGAGACGCATTCTGGCGTTATCATCACGGCGCCAAGGCCTTGCTAAAAAATCAAAATTACGAATGAACGGGCCGTGCGTCACGATATCGCGCGCGAGGCGGATGATTTGATCATCGCTCAGGCCCAGATCAGCCACGGGTTGAAAACGCTCGGTCATGCTGGGACGGCGCTTTGGCACTGCGAATAAGTATTTATGGTTTCTATCGGGCCGCGCCTTGCTGGCGGCAATCAATAGAAGAATCTTCTCCCGGGGCAGGCGTTTGGCTTTGGCGTCGCCATATTTATCCGCGCATTCGCCGTCATAGATGACATACCAATGAAAGCCGCCATTATCGCGGTCGAGCAACGCGTAATAATAATCTGGATTAAGAGTAAACAGATCGTGCGGGCCGCGCACTTCAACCGGCAAACAACCATCGCAGATGGCCGCAGCAACCAGTCTTTCATCGGTATTTACATCGAAGCGCTGTTCCCAAAACCATTGGTTATCCGAACGCAAATAGCCGGGATGCAGAAAAAAGTTGCGGCGCGGCGCATGGTGCGCGGCAAGTTCCTGCGCCGTGGGTAACATGCTGAAACCATAGCAGTTGCAATCTTTTTGCACGGCATTCGCGTCAGCGATGGCTTGGTCAAGAATGTGCATGAGGTGCAATTTAGCGCACCGCCTGCCCCTGCCCCACAATTAAATTAATTTCAGGCTTACCAGCGCAGCACAATCGCGCCCCAGGTAAAGCCGCCGCCTAAGGCTTCCAATACAATTAACTGGCCGGGCTTAAAGTTTTTATAGGCATGCGCGAGGGCCAGCGGGATGGATGCGGCCGAGGTATTGCCGTGCTTATCCAGCGTGACGACCACTTTTTCCTGCGCCAGGCCCAGCTTTTCAGCCGTGGCCTGCAGGATGCGGAGATTGGCCTGATGCGGCACCAGCCAGTCGATATCGCTGGTCTGTAAATTGTTATGCGCGAGCGTATCTTTGACAACGCTCGCCATATGATCAACCGCGTGGCGGAAGACTTCCTTGCCCTGCATTTTAACGTGGGCGGGTTCGGTCGTGGTGACGCCGCCGGTTGCATATAATAAGTCGCGCTTGCTGCCATCGGAGAAAAGTTCGGCGGCGATGATGCCGCGCGTGCCTTCTTTGGCCTGCAATACAACGGCGCCGGCGCCATCGCCGAACAGCACGGCGGTGGAGCGATCCGACCAGTCGAGGATTTTCGACATGGTTTCTGCGCCGATCACCACGATTGTGCGGGCCATGCCTGAGCGGATGAAATTATCGGCAACCGTGAGGCCATAGATAAAGCCGGAGCAGACCGCCTGCACATCAAATGCAAAGCCGCGCGTCATGCCCAACTGGTTTTGCACGCGCGTTGCAGTGGCGGGAAAGGTTTCATCGGGCGTGGTGGTGGCCAGAATAATGGCATCCACATCCGCAACGGCGACGCCGGCATTGCTAAGCGCGGCTTTGGCGGCGGCGAGTGCGAGGCTGCCGGTGGTCTCGGATTCCGCGATATGGCGCTGACGAATACCGCTGCGCTGGGTGATCCACTCATCGCTGGTATCCATACGCGCGGCAAGGTCGGCGTTGGTGACAATTTTTTGCGGCAGCGCCGCGCCGATGCCGGTGATAACGGAGCGGATCATGGCTGGTTTGCCTGCGGCGTGGCTTGTTCGATCAGCGGGCCGGTTTGCATGCCGTAAAGGCGCGCGAAATCTTCCTTGATGGTCTCGTTCAAACCGTTTTCAACCAGCTGCGAGGCGACATGGATGGCGTTGGCAATACCGCGCGCATCCGCGCTGCCGTGGCTTTTCACGCAAATGCCCTGCAGGCCCAGCAACATCGCGCCGTTATAAAGGCGCGGATCCATACGCTGCTTCATGGATTTAAGGGCGTTCTGCGCCAGCAGTGCGCCCGCTTTCGCCATCCACGACATGCCAAGCGCCTGCTTGAGGAAGGTTCCGACCAGCTTGGCCGTGCCTTCCGCCGTTTTGAGCGCGATGTTGCCGGTGAAACCATCGGTCACGATCACATCGGCGCGGCCGGTGCCGATATCGTTGGCTTCGATGTAGCCGATGAATTTACCGGCGATCGGCGTTTCGCGCAGGATGCCGGCGGCGGCGCGAATTTCATCGTGCCCTTTCATTTCTTCCATACCGATATTGAGGAGCGCCACGTTGGGCTCGGCGATGCCGATGGCGCGCGCGTATAAACTGCCCATGATCGCGAACTGCACCAGGTTATCGGGGCTGCATTCAAGGTTGGCGCCTAAATCAAGCATCACGCAGCGGCCGCGCATGGTAGGAAGCGCGGCAATGATCGCGGGCCGGTCGATACCGGGCAGGCAGCCCAGCACCATACGGGCCATGGCCATCAGTGCGCCGGTATTACCGGCGCTTACGATGCCGTGCGCATTCCCTTCCGCCACCGCGTTGATGGCAAGGCGCATGCTGGAGTGTTTACCCTGACGGAGCGCCACCGACGGCCTCATTTCGCCGGGAATAGCGCTGGGGGTGTGATGGATGGTGGCGTTTTTGAGTTCCGGGTGATGGGCCAGCAGGGGGCGCAGCCGGTCTTCATCGCCATAGAGCTGGAAGATGATGTTGGGATTTTTTTTCTGGGCGATCGCCGCGCCATCGATGACGGTTGCCGGCGCATGATCGCCGCCCATCGCATCAAGCGCGAGGATGATATTTTTAGTCATGCCGCCACACTGCCCATGATGGGGCAGGAAAACAAGGGCGTGAAAATCGACTCTTTTAGAACAGCCAAATTAGGCAGCGTTCTCAGTCTTCTTTTCGGAGAATACCTGACGGCCATCGTAGAAGCCGCAGTGGCCGCAGACGTGGTGCGGGCGCTTGGTTTCGCCGCAGTTGGCGCATTCCATGACGTTCACGGATTTCAGCGCGTGATGCGAACGGCGCATGTTGCGAACGGAGGAGCTGGTTTTCTTCTTAGGTACGGCCATTTCAATAATCCTGATAACGAATTCGTGGGCGTTTGATAGCGAAAACGGGCCGGGATTGCAAGGACAGCAATAGCTGCAACGGGTAAAACACCCCTACCCCCTTATAAAGGCCCGTTTTACTTGTCCTTCTTCTTATCCTTAAGATTTACCAGCACCGAGAACGGGTGGGTCTGGGCGACCTCTTCCTGCATGGTTTTCGGGAGTTTGAATACCACGCCCGGCTTGCGGGGGTATGGGTCGAGCGCCAGCGAAAGATGCTGGGCAACCAGTTCACCCAGATCAATGGTGCGGTCGGGGCCGTAAGGCTCGGGCGAGCGGTCGTCTTCGACGTTTAATTCTTCTGAACTTGGAATGGTCTCGGGCGCGGCGAAGTAGGCGACGATTTCTTCCGACACCTTATCTTCAAAAGGCTCGAGGGTGACGACGCATTCCTGCGTGATTTCGGCGTTGAAGCTTCCTTTTACTTCCACCATATCGCCGGAATGCAGGCGGTTGAGTTCCAGCTTGGCTTCAAGGCTTTTGATCGCAACGATTTCAAGACGCGCGGCCAGGGCCGCGCATTCCTCCTCATTCGCTTCGATCTTCTCGAAGGTGGGTGTGGCGCGCAGCTTATCAACGGGAAACGGGCGTGAAAATTCAACGTTCATTTTAAAACCTATAGCGAAAAGAATATAAGTACGAAAGGGATGAAAAACGAGACCTAATACCTGTCATCCCGGCGAAGGCCGGGATCCACAATAAGCCATTAAACAAAGCTTTTGACTTGTGGCCTATCGTGGATGCCGGCTCTTCAAAGGCATGACTAGTATGCGAAATGAAGCTGGCCTTTGCTTATATCGGCGAAGCTTTGGTCTGTTAAAGCCACCCGCTGCTTATCTAAATAGCTACGCATGGCGGTTAAACGGGGAATATCAGTATTCACGTTGCCATACAGGTTGCGGTCGAGCGCGCGGAGCACTTCTTTATCATCCGCGGCGCTAAAGGCTTTTTCGTAGGCGAGCAAACGCCCGTAAAACCCCGACATAAACGCCTTCATGCGCTTGACCACCCCGACATCGCCCACGCCGGCTTCGCGGGCGCTGCGGTCGAGGTCGCTGACCATGAATTCGGTGAGTTCCTGGGATAGCGCGCGGCCCGCCGCCCCTTCCCGTTTCAATCGTTCGAGCACCAGAAACATATGGAGGGTGAGGAGTTCAAAACGGTTTTCAAACTGATCGGGCACGCCAAGCTGGGAAAACAGCATGGGTTCGCGCGCCTGTGTCATGAGGGCGCCATAAAGCGCGGCGACAATGTGTGGGTCGCTTCCCTTCGCAAAAAACCTATTCAGAAATTGCAGCATCTGCTATGCCTGTCGATATGAGCCTGTTTCAATATCTTGCCTTAACGACCGCCGCCGTCATGGTGGGCCTTACCGTCTCGTCATGCACGCCGACCGTGGCCAAGCGCGGTAATATGATTGATGACGAAGCGTTAAGCCAGATCAAAGTAGGCGCGACTACCCGCGAAGAAGTCGCCAAAGTGCTGGGCACACCGACCGAAATGGCGACCTTTGATGATAAAATCTGGTATTACATCGGCCGCCGCACCGAACAGACCGCGTTCTTCGACCCGGAGCTGACCGAACAGAAAGTTGTCGCGATCAAGTTCACGCCGGAAGGCAAGGTGGAGAAGATCAGCAAGGGCACCGACAAGTATGTGCAGGATATCGACCCCGTAAGCGCCAAGACGCCGACCTACGGCAAGGAAATTTCCGTTATGCAGCAGTTGCTGGGCAACCTTGGCAAGCCGAGCATACCCAAGGATAACAAGAATCACTGAGGCGTGAACGACGCGGAAACCCGCCCGCTTCTTCGATTGACCGAATCCGGAACGTTTCTTTAGAGTCATTATGTGATTCGAATTGTGGGTTTCGGGCGTGGAACGGCTAAGAGCAGCACTGGAAAATTTAGATCAGGCCATTGATATGGCCGAGAACGCGTTGGACCGCCGCCACAAAGAACTTGAAAAAGTTGTGGAGGCGAAAGCGGCCAAGCGCGTGAAAGCGGCGACCGAAACCGCTGAGCGCGCGCTGCGTCAGGCGCGCGAGCGTGAAACGGAAGCCAGCACGCGCGAGACCCGCCAGCGCGATATTACGGCCACCGTCGCCAGCCGCCTCGATGATGCCATCGGCCGCCTGCAGCGCATTGTGGGAGAATAAAAATGAAGACCGTTGATATTCATCTCATGGGCCGTGGTTACCAGGTGGGTTGTGCGCCGGGTGAAGAACAGCGCCTCACCCAGCTGGCCGGCATGCTGGAAGAAAAAATGAAAATCGCGGCGGGCATGGGTCAGGGCGCGATTGGCGAAATCCGTTTACTGCTGCTGGCCGGCCTGATGCTGGCGGATGATGTTCTGGAAGCGCGCGGCGAGACCGAACGCGCGGCGCAGAGCCTGACAAACAGGCAACTGGAAGAAGAAGATATTATCGTTAACGCCGTTGATCATTTAACGGGCCGTATTAACGCCCTTGCCGCACGTATTGAGAGGCCCTAATTTAAGGGCGGAAGCGGCTGGGCGGTGTCGAGTGGTTTGACAATCCCCGGGGCCGATAATCTTTCACCTTGGGAGCTGTCCCTACTGCGGCCGTGGCCGTAGCACATGGCGCCCACCTGCTTGAGCAGGCCGTGAGGGATGCATAAACCCACGCCCCTCTGGCTGCTTCCACTTTAATTTTTGCAAGGTGCCATGGAA
>JBEHYA010000071.1:0-10291 GCA_048498415.1 Pseudomonadota bacterium | reverse complement strand
CGACGCGCCGGCATAGCGGGCGAGGATCTTGGTGATGGTGCCGTCGGCGGCGAGGTCCGCGCCGCCTCGAAGAGATCGACCGCAAACAGATCGAATATTCCAGCGGCAGCGCCATGGTGCAGTACCGTGGCAGCCTTATGCCCTTGGTGCCCATCGAAGGCCAGCCGCCCGGCACCGGCGCGCGGCAACGCGTGCTTGTCTTCACCGACCGCAACCGCAGCATGGGTTTATTGGTGGGCGATAGCGCCGACATCGTGGAAGAAAAACTGCATATCGATCTTTCATCCAAACGCCCCGGCTATCTCGGCACGTCCATCATCGCCGGTAAAGCCACCGACATCATCGATGCCGGCCATTATCTCTCAAGCGCCGGCAACGACTGGTTCAATGTGGAACAGGATGGCGCCTTTGAAGGCGGCCGGAACAAACGCGTACTCCTCGTTGACGACAGCCGCTTCTTCCTCAATCTCATCAAGCCGCTTTTGGTTGTGGCGGGCTACGACGTCACCGCGGTGGAAAGCGCCAGCGAAGCCCTGAAACTGCAGGATAGCGGCGTCGAATTCAACGCCATCATCTCCGACATCGAAATGCCCGGCATGAACGGGTTTGATTTCGTGAAAGCCATCCGCGGCTGCGGCGCATGGGCGGGCGTGCCGGTCATTGCCATGTCCTCGCATGCCACGCTCGCCGATGTGCACCGCGGCCGCGAAGCCGGCTTTACCGACCACATCGCCAAACATAACCGCGAAGCGCTGCTCGGTTTCCTCGCCCAACACTGCAACCCGCAGGCGCCGCCGCAAATGCAGCCCGACCTGCAGGAGGCCCGCGCATGACCGCCATGCCCTCACCCACCCCCGATATCCTCAGCCGCCAGTCCGACTTCGTGATCGTCAGCGTCATGGGCCAGCTGTTCGGCATTCCGGTGCTTGAAGTGCGCGATGTGCTGGGGCCGCAGCAGGTCGCCAACATTCCCCTCGCCCCGCCGGAAGTCGCGGGCTCGCTGAACCTGCGCGGCCGTATCGTCACCGCGATTGATGTCCGCCGCCGTCTGGGTTTGCCGGAACGCGCGCCCGGCCAGCACGGCATGAGCGTGGTCGTCGATTACCAGGGCGAGCTCTACAGCCTCATCATCGATAGCGCCAGCGAGGTTATGAGTTTGCCTATCGAAAGCTACGAAGAAAATCCCGCCACGCTCGATCCGCGCTGGAAGGAAATCGCCGGCGGCATTTACTCCCTCGCCGACCAGCTCCTCATCGTCCTCAACATCGGCAACGTGCTTACCCTGTCACCCCCTCAATCCCTGAACTAACGGAGAAGACCATGTTCAACCGCAACCCCGCCACCGCCAACAACGCCCCCAGCCAGGCCGATATGCGCGCGCGCCTCGATGCGCTCGATAAATCGCAGGCCGTGATCGAATTCAACCCCGATGGCACCATTCTGGAAGCCAACGCCAACTTCCTGAACACGGTCGGCTACCCGCTTTCCGAAATTCAGGGCCGCCACCACAGCATGTTCGTCCCCGAAGTCATCCGCAATTCCAACGATTACCGCCAGTTCTGGGAAAATCTGCGCCGCGGCGAATACCAGTCGGGCGAATTCCGCCGCATGGGCAAGAACGGCAAAGAAATCTGGCTGCAGGCTTCCTATAACCCGCTTCTTGACCGCAAAGGCCAGGTGGTGCGCATCATCAAATACGCATCCGACATCACGGCCCAGAAAATGCAGAACGCCGATTATGCCGGCCAGCTCGCCGCCATTTCAAAATCGCAGGCGGTCATCCAGTTCAATCCCGATGGCACCATCATCGAAGCGAACGAGAATTTTCTGGCCGCGACCGGCTATGCCCTCTCCGAAATCCAGGGCCGCCACCACAGCATGTTCATGCCGGAAAACCTGCGCAACTCCAACGACTACCGCCTGTTCTGGGATTCATTGCGCCGCGGCGAATATCAGTCGGGCGAATTCCGCCGGGTGGGCAAGGGCGGCCGCGAGATCTGGATCCAGGCCTCCTACAACCCCATTCTGGGTCTCGATGGCAAGCCGGTGAAGGTGGTGAAATACGCTTCCGACATCACCGAACAGAAACTGCGCAGCGCCGATTCCAGCGGCCAGCTGGAAGCCATCTCCAAGTCGCAGGCGGTCATCCAGTTCAACATGGATGGCACCATCATTGGCGCCAACGAAAATTTTCTGGCGGCCACCGGCTATACGCTTGCCGAAGTCCAGGGCAAGCATCACAGCATGTTCATGGGCGAAGCCGCGCGCACGCATGATTACAAACTGTTCTGGGAAGCGCTGAACCGCGGCGAATACCAGGCCGGCGAATTCAAGCGCCTCGGCAAGGGCGGGCGGGAAGTCTGGATCCAGGCGTCCTACAACCCCATTCTGGGCCTTGATGGCAAGCCGTATAAGGTCGTGAAATACGCAACCGACATCACGCGGCAGGTCGAAGCGCGCCTGCGCAACGAAGAAGTCGGCACGATTATCACCAGCAACATGACGGAAATCTCGGAAGCCATCGCGCAGGCCAACCGCCAGTCGGCGGACGCCGCGCAATCCTCCGCGCAGACCTCGTCCAACGTGCATGCGGTCGCCGCCGGCGCGGAAGAGCTCAACGCCTCGGTGCGCGAAATCGCCAATAGCATGGATAAATCCCGCTCCAGCGCCGAACAGGCCGTGGGCAGCGTGGGCGCAGCGGATGAAGCCACGCAAAAACTCACGGCTGCCGCGCAGTCCATGACCGGCATCGTCGAGCTTATTCAGAATATCGCCAGCCAGATCAACCTGCTCGCCCTCAACGCCACGATTGAATCGGCGCGCGCGGGCGAAGCCGGCAAGGGCTTTGCGGTTGTGGCCAACGAAGTCAAAAACCTGGCCAACCAGGCCAAGACCGCGACCGACCAGATCAGCCGCGAGATTGATGGCGTGCAGAAAGTCTCGCTCAGCGTGGCCGAGGCGCTTGGCACCATCAAAAACGCGATTGCCGAGGTGCGCGAATATGTGGCCTCCACCGCCACCGCCGTGCAGCAGCAAAGCGCGGTCGCCCGCGACATGTCGCTCAACATGCAAAGCGTCTCGTCGGCGGTAACAGCCATCAGCAACAACGCCAGCGAAATCGCCAAAGTGACCGACATGGCCAACAACGCCACCCAGCAGGTCAAGGAAGCGGTGCGCAAACTGGCGGCCTGATGACCGTTGCCTTCCATATGAATTAACTATAATCCCCGCTTCCCAGGCGGGGATTTTTTCAAGGTTGCAATTTTTTTGGGATAACATGGCATTCGCGATTGACAGCGCCGGCACACAGGCTTGTCATAGATGCGTATGCAACCAGCACACTCACCCGGGGCGGCCGCACCCATCATTCTTATCGGTTTTGACCGTTACGCCTATCTGGCGCGCGTGGCGGAAAGCGTGGCCGCGCAAACAGCGCTTGGCGACCGCGAAGTGCACCTGTTTCTGGATGGCGCGGTAAACGCCTATAGTGGCGAAAAGCGCGCACGCAAAGAAGACCTCACTGCTGCCTGCAAGGTTTTTGAGAAATATATTCCGCATGGCGTCATCCATGCTTCGAATGCCAATATTGGCATCTTTGAAAATTTCCGCCGCGCGGAACGCTATATTTTTGAAGAACGCGGTTTTGACGTAGCGTATTTTCTTGAAGACGACCTGGTATTAAGCCCCCATTACTTCACCGCCATGGATATGCTGTGGCGCCAGCTGCGCGACAATCCGGCCATTGGCTACTTTGCCGCTTATGGCGACCATCTTTTGAATTCCGAACAGCAAAAGGCGCAACTGCGGCAGTTGGCCGCGCTGGATCACGTCTGGGCCTTTGGCCTCACGGCAAAACACTGGCGCGCCATGCAGCCTTTTCTGAATGGGTACGCCGCGCTGGTCAAGGGGCGCGATTACCGTTGCCGTAACGGCGCTTCTATTCATGCCTATTTCCAGCGCCATGGCGTCTCCCATGAGGCGCATTCCCAGGACGCCGCTAAAATGCTGGCCACCAATCTCCTGAATATTGGCCGCGTGCGCACGCAGGCCTGCTGGGGTCAATATATCGGCGTCACCGGCACCCATGGCAATCATGATTTTTACACGGCCCAGGGGTTTGACAAAACGGTATTGCAGCAGGACGCGCCCGATCCCGCCGGCTTCGCCATTCCCGATAACGCCACGCTCCAGCGGTGGATCGACCACGAACGCTTTATCTATGCCGATTTTGCGCGGCATCAGACCACGCGGCGGCTGGCCACGCCCGACGACATTCGCGACCTGTACCGCCTGTTGCTGGAACGGATGCCGGAATCCCGGGCGGTGGTGGAAGGCTATAGTGCAGCAACGCTTGCCGAGGTGCGCCGCGCCCTGCTCACTTCGCCCGAATTCATGGACAACAATGCAGAAACGATCGCGCGGATGTGCGGGCAGGCGCGGCCGCTGCAGTGGTTATGGCGCAAATTGCGCCGTCTCTGAGATTACCGGGGCGCGGTGGTATAATCGTGCCAGGCTTTTTCAATATCATCGTAATGGTGCGCCTCGCCGTGATTCATCCAGATGGCGCGGTTGCAGTACGCGCGTAGCATCGAAAGGTCGTGGCTCGCCAGCACCATGATCTTGGTCTGGTTCACGAATTCCAGCGTGCGCTTCTTGGCTTTTTCGATGAAGTGCGCATCGCCCGCGCTCAGCATTTCATCCAGGATCAGAATTTCAGGCGCTACACTCGTGGCAATCGCAAAAGCGAGGCGCATGAACATACCGCTGGAATAGGTGCGCGCCGGTAAGTTCAGATAATCGCCCAGCTCGCAAAACTCGACAACTTCCGGCACCAGTTCCTGCGCGCGGCGGAAACTCGCGCCCATGAATACCAGGCGGGCGATGATGTTGTCATAACCCGTCATTTCGGAATCCATGCCCATCGTGATGTCGGTCAACGCGGCGCGGCGGCCCACCACGTCGATCGCGCCGGAAGTGGGCGGATAGACACCGGCCATCACCCGCAGCAGCGTGGTCTTGCCTGCGCCGTTATGGCCCATGAGCGCAAGACGGTCGCCTTCTTTCAAATCAATCGTGACGCCTTTGAGCGCCTGCACGGTGACCGCCCGGTAATGCTTTTTAATGTCGCCCCCGACCGCGCGGTAAAGCTCATGGCGCAGGCTGCGTGAGGCCGCGTTATGGATGGCGAATTCAACATTCACATTTTCAAGCCAGATATGCGCCATACCGTCTGTTCCTTACAGCCAATAGGTGATGCGCGCGCTAAAGCGCCGGAACATGAAAGCCGTAAACAGCAGCCCTATGCCTGTCACTGCCAGCACATTGCCGTATTGAAACAGCGTGGGCAGATGTCCCAGCATGGGTTCGCGCACCAGCGCGAGCATGGCGGCAAAGGGGTTGGCCTCCAGCAGCCAAAACGCCAGGCGCGGGCTGGTGATGGTGCGCGGCATCCACATTACCGGCACGATAAAAAATACCACCTGCATGAGCGAGCCGATCATGCTTGGCAAATCGCGAAACCGCGCGCAAAGCATCCCGATCAGCAGCGATACCCAGTACCCGTTAAAAAGCACTAACAGCAGACCAGGAAAGACCAGCAGCGTCGTCCAGGTGATCGGCGAATGCATGAAGAGCAGCAGCGGGATCAGAACAACCAGGTTGTGCGCAAAGTAGACAATCTGGCGCCAGATCACGATCATGGCGAAAACACCCTTGGGCTGTTCTTCCGCCTGCAGGTAGTTCGCGCTGGCGATGAAGGTATTGCAGCCTTCCAGCACCATCCCGCTAATCAGGGCCCAGAAAATATGGCTGACCGCAAGATAGGGCAAATATTCGCCCATCGTGATCTTCCACAAATGGTTGTAAACCGTGGCAAGGGCCACAATGGTTATGAGATATGAAATCGAAATCCAGAACTGGCCAAGACGCGAGCGCGCATAACGCGAGCGCACGTTTTGTAAGCCAATCAGGTACCATTTGCGCCAGGCACGCATGGCCGCGAGGAAATCGGCGGCCATACTGGGCTGGCGCGGAGTGAGGGCATGAGCCAGCATAAGGGTCCAATCATTCCGAGGGAGCGAACCTAGCCACTTTTAACGGCTTTATCAATAGTATCCGCCTTGCCAATCCTACCGATCTTTGGCATGACATTATACAGGATCCGGCTTCGGATCGAATGGAAACACACATGAAAATTCCGGTTTACCGCCCCGACCTGTCGGGCCGTGAAAAAGAATACGTCAACCAGTGCCTGGATACCAGCTGGATATCCTCGCGCGGCGAATTCATTGAGCGTTTTGAAAATGCGTTCGCCCGGTTTATCGGCGTACCCCATGCCACGAGCGTGCATAACGGCACGGTCGCCATTCATCTCGCCCTCCTGGCGATCGGTATCCAGCCCGGCGATGAAGTCATCGTGCCCGCGTTCACCTATATCGCCTCGGTCAATACCATTATCCATGCCGGGGCCACGCCGGTATTCGTCGATTCCGTGGAAGATACCTGGCAAATTGATATCGCGGATGTCGCGCGCAAGATCACGCCGCGCACCAAAGCGGTCATGGCCGTGCATCTCTATGGGCAGGCCTGCGCCATCGAACAGCTGGCGGATCTCTGCCGCCAGCGCGGCATCAAGCTTGTCGAAGACTGCGCGGAAGCCTTTGGCACATACAGTAGCAGTGGCCGCCATGTCGGCACGCTGGGAGACGTATCCACTTTCAGTTTCTTCGGCAACAAAACAATCACTACAGGTGAAGGCGGCATGGTTGTCTCGCCGCATGCCGATGTCGCCAAGCGCGCCGCGCATTTGAAAAATCAGGGCGTTATTCCCGGCGGACGCATGTATTGGCACGACATGGTCGCCTATAATTACCGCATGACCAACATCCAGGCGGCGATCGGTTTGGCGCAGATTGAACGCGCGCCGCAGATCCTCGAAGCCAAGCAGCGGCTGGCGGCCCTCTACCGCGAGGGCCTCCAGGGCCTGCCGCTGCGGCTGCACAGCGCGGCGCCCGGCACCGTACACAGCCACTGGATGATTTCCATTGCCCTGCATGACATCAACTGGCGTGATGATCTCCGTGCCGCGCTCGACAAGGCCGGGATTGAAACACGCCCCGCCTTCTACCTCGCCACCGTTTTCCCGATGTATGAACGCTATGGCGGCAGTTTCCCGGTCGCCGAACGGCTTTCCGCAAGCGCGCTCAATCTACCCAGCTTCCCCACCATGCGCGATGCGGAAGTGGCATATGTATGCGATGCGGTGCGGGCGTTCTGCCTGTCGCACGAAAAGAAAACGGCCTGATTATTTTTCGAAATACGGCTTATCCCAGCCTTCGAAACGGAAGGCGCGGTCATCGATGATCGCATCGACGATGGGCTTGCCCATCAGCAGCTGATCGAATTTCACGCCATGGTCGTTCAGCCATTTGAACGTGATTTTATATTGTTCCCAGCCGCGCGCCGTCCAGATCACGATCGTATGGCCTTCGGCATGCCAGCGGTTAACGCGTTCTTTGGCCCCCGGAACAGGCGTTGCCAGCGGACGGTCAAAGGTGCGCTCTTCCGTGCACAGCGTGCCATCCATATCAATCAGTAACGTCTTGGGTTTCATGCCGCTCATGGTCTCTCCTTGCACCCTTACCGGTTAAGCCTGTTTTCCTTCCGCGCGTTCG
This sequence comes from Pseudomonadota bacterium, assembly GCA_048498415.1. Lineage (GTDB taxonomy): Bacteria > Pseudomonadota > Alphaproteobacteria > UBA9219 > RGZA01 > JBEHYA01. The sequence goes on along the minus strand of JBEHYA010000071.1, from coordinate 2,618 downwards.
GCGGGCAGGTCCTGAAAGAAATCGCGGCGCGCGCGGCTCATAATGAGCTGGCGGATATGGGGGGCGGCTTGCACACGCTGACCCAGCCGTTCGGCCAGTACATAATAAGCCATATCAAGCCCAGCCTCGATTGAGGCGGTAGCCCCGCCACCAAAACGCGGGTTGATTTCGACCATATAGGGCGCGCCGCCGTTATCCCGGATGTACTGAATGGTAATGCAGCCTTCCCAGCCGGGAATGGCGGCGATACGATTCAGCAGATCGCGTTCCGCCGTGCTGGGAGGGCGGGTATGGCAGATCATGACTTCGCCATCCGAAACCTCTACCCGGTCGCGCAGCACCATACCCAGCAGGCCATAAACGGGGCTCACATAGATATCGGCGGTCGTCTCCGGGCCGGTAATAAAATCCTGCACCATGACCGGTACCGGGGTGGCGAGCGCCAGGCTCAGCTCCGCCTGATTTGCTACGCGCGTAATGCCCTTCCCGCCAAAGCCGAACACGGGTTTGACAATCTTGGGGAAGCGCCCCGGCGTATCGGCCGGGGCCGGCAGCTGGTGCGCGGAAAAAAACGCATCCGATAACAGTTTGTCGTGCATGGCCTTGGCCAGGGCATGCGTACTCACCACACACCAGCATCCCTGTGGCGCACGGGTTTCTTTGTAAAGGGCAAGCGCTTCGGTGGCGGCATCCATGTTCGGGATGACGATATGGATGTCGTTCGCGCGCACAAAGCCGTCCAGCGCATCCTGAAATTCCGGTGCGGTGAATTTGGGGGCGCCCTTCAAGACCGCAAGATGCGAGATCGGGCAGAACCCTTCGTCCTTTTCCAACGAAAAAATAACGAGCCGGACATTCAGACGCCGCGCCGCGTCCACGAACCGCTCAAGCAGACTGACGCGCTTGGCCGCACCCAGAAACAAAATATTAAGCGTGTCCATTCCCCTACCCCGCTTTGGCCGCGCGCTGGAGTACCGCCAGATATTCATCGGCTGCCTGCGCCCAGCTTCGCGCCGCAGCGAAGCGCTGGACGCCGGCGAACTGTGCGGCAAAATGCGTTTCCGGCGCATCCAGCATGGCTTCCAGTTTTGTGACGAATTCCTCCATGCTGTATGGATCAAACACCATGTGCGGCGTGTAATGCGCATCAAACGCCGGGCGGCTCAGGCCCTCCATCATCGAACTATTGGCCGAGCACAACGCGGGAGTCCCCACCGATACCGCTTCGAAGAAGGGCGCGGCGAAAGTGCCCCCTTCGAAAAAAGAGGCGTGCACGGCAACGCGCGCGCAATGATACAGCGCCGCATGCACATCCCGCGGCACACGCGCCAGCGCAAATACATCCCACATCAGGCCCTGCGCGGCCACATACGCGCCGATGCTATCTTCGGGATTTTCAGTATCAAGGGCGCCGGTCAAGATCAGTTTGACATTCCGGCCCTTTTCCCGCAGCAGCTTTTCTATCGCGCGGATAACCAGCAGTGTATTTTTATACGGCCGATTCTGCGTGGAAATGAGCACGAAGGGCGTTTCTTCATAGGGAAAATGGCTGGCGTAATCGCCAAATGTCGCGCGGGCGAAAGGCGGCAGCTTGGTCGCGTCGCTGTATTGTGCCGCACAATAGGCGCGGATCCGGGCGCCGGCAAAGGCCAGGGATTCCGCCGTTTTGCGGCGCTGCGGGCCCAGGTCATAGCCGAAATATTCATAACTGCTCCAGGGCGCATGATGCACCACGGTTACTTTGTCAGACGGTATTTTGAAGTAGCCAAGCATATGGTCGCGGCGCACATGATCGGAAAGCGCGATGTAGTGGCTTACCTTCGGCATGAGCGCGCGGATCCGGCCTTCTGCAACACGCGCAAAATGCGTATCAAAACTCGTGGGGCATGCGGCCATCACATAATCGGCGAACAGGCTTACCACCGGTTTGGTGAAGTGGCGCGCCGCAGATAGAATGGGGTTGATCACAAGCCAGCAGTCGATCTCCGGCATGTTGGCATTGGCCCATTGCACCAGACGGTCGTATTCGCCTTCCACCACATTTTCCATTGAGGGGGCAATATTCAGCACATCGCCGCGCAGATGCTTTATAAACGTGCCCACGGCCCGTAAATGCAATAAGCGCAGCGCCAGGCGCGGGCCGAGATGAACCAGCAACAGCACCCCGCTGACAATCGCAAAGACCGGCCATAGCAGCATCGCCAGCCATGCCGGATAGCGGGCCGTTATTGCCGCGCGGAACTGGTTAAGCTGTATGCGCGCGGCGCGTACCAGCTTCTCAATCTTGTTTATCGCGCGGTAAAACAGCGATGGCGGGCTGCCACGCAGCATATGATGGATGCAGGCAGGCGATGGCTGCGGCTTGGTGGCAAAACGCATCTCCACATCGCTCACGGTGCGCATATCGGCTATATCCGCCTCTACATCGCGGCGCATCCAGTCAGGCCCATAAATCACGATGCGCACAGGGCGCCCGTTCAAGCCGCTAATCACAAAACCCAGGAGCCGCGTCAGGCCTTCATGCGCCCAGCGCGCGCCCGGCGGCAGCTGCGCCCATACACCGATGGTAAAAGGCTTGCCCGTGACTTCGTTCAGGATGACCTTAGCGTCGTCCATAC
>JBEHYA010000070.1:0-10301 GCA_048498415.1 Pseudomonadota bacterium | reverse complement strand
AAGTGGCGCAAAGCTTTATGAAGCTGTTTGGCCGCTATAAAAACCGGATTATCGTGACGTGCTTTTCCAGCAATGTGGCGCGGTTGATGTCGATCCACGCGGCGGCCCAAAGCGTGGGCCGCGATGTGGCGCTGGTCGGGCGTTCCCTTTGGCGCATGGAAGCGGCGGCGCGGGAGACGGGGTATATTCCATCCGACGTCATGTTCATCGAACCGCATGAAGCCGGCTTTTTGCCGCGTGAGCGTGCGGTTTATATCTGCACCGGCAGCCAGGGTGAGTCCCGTTCGGCGCTGGCGAAGCTCGCGAATAATGAACATCAGGAACTGGTTCTCGAGCCGGGGGATACCGTTTTATTCTCCAGCCGCGAAATTCCGGGCAATGAAAAAGCGATTGGCAAATTGCAGAACCAGCTGGTGACCAAAGGCCTGCAGCTGGTGACGGGTGCGGATGAATTTATTCACGTCTCGGGCCACCCGTGTCAGGATGAACTCACGCAAATGTACCAATGGGTGCGGCCAAAACTGGCGGTGCCCGTGCATGGCGAAATGCGCCACCAGATGGAACATGCGCGGATCGCCGCGGAATGCCAGGTGCAGCAGACGATTATTCCCAGTAACGGCAGCATGTTCAAACTGGGCCCCGGGCAGGCCGAAAAAATTGCCGAAGTACAGGCCGGCCGCTGGGTGCTGGATGGCACCAAACTTCGTGCGGTGAATGACGGCGCGATGAAAGACCGGCAGAAGCTGATGTGGAACGGCCTCGCCGTGATCACGCTGGTGCTCGATGACAAATCCCGCCTCATGGTCGACCCGCAGGTAACGCTGAAGGGCTTTGGCGAAGCGGAAGACGACCAGAACAAGGGCGACATCCGCGCCGTGGTGATTGATGCGTTTGAAGAAATGCCGAAATCGCAGCGGCTGGATGATGTGGCGGTAGCACATACCATTAAGGTGGCGGTACGCCGCGCGCTGAATGAGCTCTATGGCAAAAAGCCGGTCACCGACGTGCATGTGATGCGGGTGTGATATGAACATTTTCACCGGTTTTGTCGTGTATTTTTTAACCTGGTGGGTGGTGCTGTTCGCCGTATTACCGCTGGGCATTACGCACCGTGAAGAGCAGGCGCAGGGCGCCATGCACGGCGCGCCGGATAAGCCGAATGCCAAGCGCGTGATCATTATCACCTCGGTCGTCAGCGCCGTGATCTGGGTGATTATCTATGCGCTGGTGAAAAGCGATATGATTTCCTTCCGCGCCATGGCGGAGGCGATGCAATGAGCGGTTATTGCGACATTGCGCCGGGCCATCCGGTGCACGATAGCTACCACGCCACCGAATACGGCTTCCCGCAGGAAGATGAGCAGGTGCTGTTCGAGCGTTTGGCGCTGGAGATTTTTCAGGCGGGTCTTTCGTGGGAGATTGTGCTGAAAAAACGCAAGGGCATGAACAAGGCGTTTCATAAATTCAATGTGAACAGGATTGCAAAGTATACGGCGGTGGATGTGAAGCGTTTACTGGCGGATGAAAACATCATCCGCAACCGTTTGAAAGTGCTGGCCATCATTGAAAATGCCAAGCGGGTACAGACGTTACGGAAAAGCCATAATGGCTTCGCACAATGGCTGAAGGCGCATCATCCTTTGACGAAAAAAGAATGGGTGAAGCTGTTCAAGAAAACGTTTTTGTTCACAGGCGGCGAGATCACGGGCGAGTTTTTGATGAGCACGGGGTATTTGCCCGGTACACATCGCGAAACCTGCACGGTTTATAAGAAGCTAAAAAAATCCAACACCGTCCCGTGGATGCTGGCAGCCAGGAAGGGGTTTAAATACGCATGATGAAATCAATTTCGCGTCATGCCGGCGAAGGCCGGCATCCACGACAAGCCAAGCAGGCGAAAGCTATGGCATGGGGCCTGTCGTGGATCCCCGCCTTCGCGGGGATGACGGTTATGGTATGGGCTGGTTTTTATGCGCAGGCTGCTGAAATGCACATCGACCCGCGCGCGTGCCAGCAGCTCACCAAGTATCAGCCGGATCCGGGTGTAAATTACCAACCCGGCGTGGATGTGAATGGCAAGAAGGTGGCACCGGCCGATATCAATTCCAGCAATCTGGGCAACATCGAAGACCAAATGGTGATCGAGCTGAACAACAACACCGCTAAAGCCTTTGGCTTGAACGTGCCACAAGTGAAGACGGGGAAGGTGCTGGAGCCGTTGGCCAACCCGGAGATGATTATCGGCTATATAACGTTTGAAAACGGAAAGCCGCTTTTTAACGGAAAACCCCTGGATAACGGCCAGCAGGACGAACTCGCCGTGCTTTGCATGCACAAGAAATAAGGTTATAAATCTGAACCTTGCGTTCATCTCTTAAAGGATCTGCCGATGCGTCTTTCCCGCTATTTTCTGCCCACCATTAAGGAAACGCCGGCGGAAGCCCAAATCGTCTCCCACCGCCTGATGCTGCGGGCCGGCATGATCCGCCAGACCAGCGCCGGTATTTACGCGTGGCTGCCGCTGGGCCTGCGTGCGCTGCGTAAAATCGAAGACATTGTGCGCGACGAGCAGAACAAGGCCGGCGCACAGGAAGTTTTAATGCCCACTCTGCAGCCCGCCGAACTCTGGCAGCAAAGCGGCCGCTATGAGGTCTATGGCAAGGAAATGCTGCGCATCACCGACCGGCATGAACGCCCGATGCTCTACGGCCCCACAAACGAAGAAATGATCACCGATATTTTCAAGCGTGAGATCAAAACCTATCGTGACGTGCCGAAGAACCTCTATCACATTCAATGGAAATTCCGCGATGAAGTGCGCCCGCGTTTCGGCGTGATGCGCGGCCGCGAATTTTTGATGAAAGATGCGTATTCCTTCGATCTCGACTTTAATGGCGCGCGCGTGGCGTACCAGAAGATGTTCCTCGCTTACCTGCGCACCTTTGCGCGCATGGGCCTGAAGGCTATTCCGATGCGCGCCGATGCGGGACCAATCGGCGGCGATATGAGCCATGAATTCATTATTCTCGCCGATACCGGCGAAAGCGGCGTGTTCTGCCACCCGGATTGGCTGAAGACCGATCCGCTTACCGAAAAGGTGGATTACAACGACGATCTCAATCCATTCTTCGAGAAATATACGAACCTTTACGCCGCGACGGATGAAAAGCACAAACCCGGCCAGGCGCCGCTGCCCGATGACAAGCTGTTGCAGGCGCGCGGCATTGAAGTGGGCCACATTTTCTACTTCGGCACTAAATACTCCAAGCCGATGGGCGCGGTGGTGAAGGGGCCGGATGGCAAGGATATTACGTTGGAAATGGGTTCCTACGGTATCGGCGTCTCGCGTCTTGTCGGCGGCATCATTGAAGCTTCGCATGACGATGCCGGCATTATATGGCCGGAAGCGGTGGCGCCGTTCAAGGTGGGTCTGTTGAATTTGAAAGTCTCGGATGCCGCGAACACCAAAGCCGTGGATGATATTTACGCCAAACTGAACAATGCGGGCGTGGACGTTCTATACGATGACCGCGATGAACGCCCCGGCGCCAAATTTGCCGATATGGATCTGATTGGTCTTCCCTGGCAGATCATCGGCGGGCGTGGCTTGGCGCAGGGGTTGGTGGAAGTGAAGAACCGCAAAACCGGTGAACGCGGCGAAATTTCCATCGATGCCGCGCTTCAAAAAGTGGTGGGTAAATAATGTTTGCGCCGTTTGAACGCTTGGTGGCATGGCGTTACCTGTGTTCGCGCCGGCGCGAAGGGTTTATCTCGGTCATCAGCTGGTTTTCGCTGCTGGGTATTGCACTCGGCGTTGCCACGCTTATCATTGTGATGTCGGTGATGAACGGGTTCCGCGCGGAACTGTTCTCCCGCATCCTCGGCCTCAACGGGCATTTGAATGTCTATGCGCAGGTGGGGCAGCTTACTAATTACGGCGGCTTTGAAGACAAGCTGCGTGGGCTTGAAGGCGTTCTGCGTGTGACGCCCATGGTGGAAGGGCAGGTGCTGATCAGCGGGAAGGGCGGCACCAGCGGCGCGCTGGTGCGCGGCATTGAGCCTGCGGATATCAAAACGCGTGATGTTTTAAGCGACCATGTAGTGGGCGGCAGCTGGGATGCGTTTACGGGCGAGAATGTCGCGATTGGCATTCGTATGGCGGAGCGCCTTGATCTGCATGTGGGCCAGAAAATCACGCTGCTCAGCCCCAAGGGCGTGCAGACGGCGTTCGGCACCATGCCGCGCGTACAGGCCTTCACCATCGGCGCCATTTATAATGTGGGCATGTATGAATTCGATAATAACTTCGTGTTCATGCCGCTTGCCACCTCGCAGCAGTTCTTCGGGCTGGGCGAGGGCGTGACGATGCTGGAACTCATGCTGCGCGACCCGCAGCATATGACCAGGATTTTTAACAAAGTGCTGGATGTGGCGCGCGACGAGCCGCAGCGCATGCGGCTTCTCAGCTGGCGTGATGTGCATGCCAGCTTTGTGAACGCGCTGCAGGTGGAACGCAATGTGATGTTCCTGATTTTGTCGCTCATCATTATGGTCGCCGCCTTCAACATCATCTCCGGCATGATCATGATGGTCAAAGACAAGGGCCGGGATATTGCGATTTTGCGCACCATGGGCGCCACGCGCGGCAATGTGATGAGGATTTTCTTTCTGTCTGGCGCTTCCATCGGCTTTATCGGCACGGTTTTAGGCGTGTTGCTGGGGATTGGGTTTAGCCTCAACATCGAACATATCCGCCAGTTCCTGCAAACCCTGACGCATACCGAATTATTCTCGCCGGAGATTTATTTCCTGTCGCAATTGCCGGCGGTGCTGGACTGGGCGGAAGTCATTCAGATTGTGATCATGTCGCTGGCGCTCAGCTTTTTGGCTACGCTGTATCCATCATGGCGCGCGGCGCGTCTCGATCCGGTGGAGGCGCTGCGCTATGAGTAACGCGGTGCTCACCCTTAGCAATATTTGCAAAAGTTTCGGCAAAGGCCAGAACCGGCTGGATGTGTTGCGCGGCGTGAACCTTGAACTGGCGCGCGGCGAAATGGTTGCGCTGGTGGGGCCATCGGGTGCGGGCAAATCGACGTTGTTGCAGATTACGGGCCTTCTCGATCACCCCGATAGCGGCGAGCTTGTGATTGCGGGCGAGCGCGTATTAATGCAGAACGACGATCAGCGCACGCGGCTGCGCAGCAAATCCATTGGCTTCGTTTATCAGTTCCATCACCTGCTGCCGGAATTTTCGGCGCTGGAAAATATCATGATGCCGCAGATTATTGCGGGCCGTGACGCTACGCCGGCGCGCGCCCGTGCGCAGGAATTACTGGAACTGGTTGGCCTCGCCCCCCGCGCCAGGCATCGCCCGGCCGAACTTTCGGGCGGTGAGCAGCAGCGCGTGGCGATTGCGCGTTCGCTGGCCAATGCGCCGGCGGTGATTATCGCCGATGAGCCCACCGGTAATCTCGACCAGCATAATTCAGGCCGCGTTTTTGATATTTTCCGCGAAGCCTGCCAGCAGCAGCATGTGGCGGTGCTGATGGCGACCCACAATCTTGACCTTGCCCGCCAGCTTAACCGCACAGTGAGCATGCAGGACGGCGCGCTTATTAACGTTTAGGCCCCGCCGACTCTGGTGCCCTGTGGCGTGGCCGCTATACCTCCCGAATCGCCAGAAATGGTAAAATGCCGCCATGCAGCAGAAGGCATACAAACTTGAACCGGTCGTAGAACGCAGCAGCGGGGAAGATGCCCTGCGCCAGGCGTTGCGTGCGCTGCCCTTTACCTACACCGTGCATTACGAGCCGCAGCGCAATTTATCGGAGCATATCGATCCCTACGACCGCGCATTGTTTGCGGTTGTCACGCATTCCGGCAAGGGCGTGCTGGCGCTGGCGCTGAAAACCGGCGAAGTCACGGAAGAGCCGGGCGGGCTGATCAACCAGTTTCAGGAACGGCGCGCGTATTACAAGGTGCTCGACCCTATCAAGCAGGCCAAGCTTGCCCTGCAGTCGCTCGCGCGGGATTTTGATGGCAACTGGCAGGGCGTGGCCGATGTGGCGGTGGCCGTGTGCCTGCCCGATACGCACCGCAGCGAATTTACCACCCCGCAGAACGAATTTTTCTTTGCCGAAGATATTCAAAGCCCGCATTTTGCCGAGCGGCTCGCGGCGTTATTCAAGGGCCCACAATCCGGTGTTGATGCCGCCAGCTACCAGCAGTTTTCCGGCTATCTCGCCCGCCATAGCGCGGCGCCCAAGCCGGTTGATTTACGTGCCGAACGTATCCGCAAGCTGGCCGAAGCCGCCAATAGCGCCGCCAAAACCTATGTAGCGCCGGAAGATGATGTTGAAGCGGTGGAGGTTGTGCCGGAGCCTGCCCCCGCGCCGCAACCGCAAGCCAAAGCCGCGCCGGCCAAAGCCGAGCCAGTGATGCGTGTTGCCGCCGAAGTCGTCAACGAACCGCAGCTTGCCTTTGGTTTTGCCAATGGGGCGGAGCCCATTGATCAGGCGCCGGATATGCAGTGCCTGAAAGGCAATATGCTGCGCAAAGTGAAGGCACGAACGAAAACGCCGGCCCAGCTGGCTTTTTCACCGGCCATCCATGCCGCCGTGAAGCCTGCGCCGATGCCGGAGCCGACCTTCGGCGAATGGATCGTCGCGCTGTTTGGCGGCACGGCTGTGGTGGTTGCCGTTTATTTCGGCGCGCAGGCGCTTACCACATTAATTCGATAACCTCATTCCCGCGAAAGCGGGAATCCAGCTCATGCCGCGTCCGCGGCGAAATATTATTTATAATTTGCCCCGCCCCCTGGATCCCCGCTTTCGCGGGGATGAGGTGGGGGTTACTTGCTGATGCGCAGGTTCGAGAGTGAGTCACCGATCGTGCGGAAGGCCTGATGTAATTCGGTGCTTGTGGGCGAATTGAAGTAGAAATCCGGCTGCGTTGCGCAGTTCTTGAACAGCGTGCCGATAGTGGTGCTGCTGAGATCGAACAAAATCGTATACACCTTGATGCCGTGGCTCTTCATGCTGGTGCACACGTTGGTGAGGCGCGTGTTCAGCGCCGTCACCGCTTTGCTGGCATTGGTCGTACCCAGGCGCCCTTCCGAGAGATAGCCGTAGGAAGTGCGCGTGGTGCTATCCATGGTGTTTTCACCGTCGGTCAGCATGATCACCGCCTTGGTCATGTGCGGGATACCGTAATCGAGGGGCAGGCTGTTCGCGCCCATGGTTGAGCCCCAGATGCCGCGCCAGTTGGGCGAGAGCATGCGCCAGCCCCATACCGCACCCACATTCACGTGCGTATTACCGGCCGCCGCCATGCTGTTGATGGCGTTAATGATGTCGGTTTTCTTGTTGGTGAGTTCAAGAATGCGTTGCGAGCAATACTTATTGGGTCCCAGCGTGGTGCCGGTGGCGTGGGCGACGCCTTTACTAGTGATCCAGTCGTTATTGGCATCGTCTTTCCAATAATACGCGTCGAACTGGTTGGTGGTCGGCTTGTCGTCGGTCTGGTCAAGGCCGCTTGAACGCTCGTCAATACAGCCCATCCAGCTGGTATTGCCCCAGTTCAGCTTGTTATAGGCCGTTTTGTTGATCCAGTTCATGTTCAGCTTGTCGGTGCCGATATTCACGCTTTGCGAGAAGGGCACCAGGCCGATCCACAGCTTCTCCTTGGTCTCGTCCTTGCCGAACAGAATATTCACAAGGTCAATCGCCGCGGTTTTCAGGTTGGCAAGCTTGGTGCCGGCCATGGAACCCGTATTATCCATGACAAGCGTGAGCTCCAGCCCGCCTGATTGTCGCGTGATTTCGGTGGAGGCGCTGACATCCATGGTATTAACCCCCATCATGCCCATAAAAATGGTGGGCACGCTGGCGGTTGCCGATAATGAGAGCACGGTTTGCGTTTGATCAAGCGCAACCTGCACAGGCGTGGGCGTCGCGCCCAGATAACCTGCCGGGAAATTCACGGTAAAATAGTTCTGCGCAACCTTGCTGCTATCCTGCGAGCTTAAGGTGGCGCCGGCGGCCAAACCCGCGGCATCCAGCGTATCGGCCAGCTTGGTCTGTACCATCTGCGCCCGCGCATAATCGATGGAGGCGCCCGTGGCGGCGACGAGGGAGGTCATGGCCAGCGCGATGATCGGCGCGGTCACGCCGTGTTCGCTTTGTAAAAAGCGGCGGATAAGATGAAGCATGGGCCACCTCGTTGCCGTTGCCGGCCTATATTATTGCGTTTGCACCGTGTCCAACGATCCAAGACGCGGCTTATAAAACGCATATTTATAAACGCGCCCGTCGGACTCGAACATGTTCGTCAGGAAAGGGGTACTGTCGTAAAACACTTCGGCGATGATCACCGTTTCGCGCTCTTCCAGCGTGAAACCGCTGGGCAGCGGACTGGAAAAGCCGGTCGACCCGAAATTGCTGGTATCGTTCTTCAACTTGCCGCCGCCTTCATACTGCCAGGCCACTTTCGGGCCTTCGCCCACGTTACGGTGCACCGAGGTGATGATCACGTGGCCCTGCTGGCCGAACGGGAAGGGCTGCATGATCTGCGAGGAGGCATCCATGATGGTATTGAGCTGCGAGGTCGTAATGGTCTCGGCCTGCGCGACCATATCGGCAAGGTTATGTGCCAGTTTTTCGGTGCGCTGCGTGACCATGACGAAGTTGGAGACTTCGACCATACCCATGAACATGGTGAAAATGACCGGCAAAATCGCCGCCATTTCGATGGCCGCGCTGCCTTCCTGATTATGGAAAAAAGAGCGCATCATTGGTTGGCATCCGTATACGGTTCGTTGAGCACCACCACGCGGCTGGAGAGGGTGATAATGCCGTTATCGCCGATGATATTGGCAACGAACGGCGTCATGACATGCCAGGGGTATGTGATGTTATAGACGACCACATCGCCGCCATCGCCAAGGCCCTGCGCGCCCTGATCGGCATCCCACTGGCCGTTATGGTTGGTATCGGTATAGGGCTCGCCCGCGTCGTAAACCCCATTCTTGTTCGTATCGGTAAATGGTTCGGGCTTGCCGATTTGATCGGTGGATGAATAGACTTCGCTGGTCAGCGTGATTTTGGTCGGATCCAGTAGCGTGCTCACCGTTTGCGTAATGCCGGTGAGCAGCGTTTGTTCGCGGCTTTCGCCGCTTTGCACATAGCCGGTCTTGCCGGTGCGCGCCGCATTATCCACGGCGTTTTCCAGCGCGTTGTTGGCCAGAAACACCATGGCGAATTCAAGAATGCCGAACATGAAAAGCAAAAGCACAGGCGAGACGAAAGCGAATTCAATCGCCGTCACGCCATCCTCGCATTGCAAAAAGCGGGATAAGAGATTTGCTTTTTTGTGCATAATAAAAAACCCGTAAGCCAAAACCTTAGCAAGCGGGTTTTAAGGATTATTTAGGAATTAGATGGATTTACGGCTGTTTTTATTTGAAATTCAAATCAGTTTGAAACAGTCGCTAACGATGCCGATCAGTATTTCATCAGGCTTGTCCAGAAACGCTCCATTTTGCGTAAATGCTCGTTAAGCGTGCCCAGGTCATTGTCGCTGATATTGCCAGCCTGAAGGCTTGCAATCTGCTTGTTGAACTGTTCCTTCATGTGCTTATGAAGGGCAAGGCCTTTTTCCGATAATTTGACGCGGATCGAACGTTTATCGTGCGGCGACTTTTCCTGCAGGATGTAGCCGTTTTCCGTCATCTTCTTGACGTTATAGGAAACGTTGGAGCCAAGGTAATAGCCGCGCGCGGTGAGTTCGCCCACGGTCATTTCATCTTCGCCGATGTTATAGAGGATGAGCGCCTGAACGTTGTTGATATCCTGGATGTTGCGGCGATCAAGGTCGATCTTGATCACTTCAAGATAATAGCGGTGCAGCCGTTCGATCAGCAGCACGGTGTCAAGATAGGCATGGCGCACGGGCAGGACTCCAGCAGGATACAATTTGATTAAAACGAAACTAAACGCGCGCCCTTTCAATTTCGTTAATCATTCGCATCGCGGGGCGAAACGGTACGCGCGTTACATGTTTATAACAGAAGTGGAACGGATGGCTTGCCGCAGAAGCGATAGCGTAGGGTGGTGCCGCCCACCTACGCTAAAGCTTTGGTGGGTTATGCTCTATAATTGAGAGGGAGGTGGTAAATGGTGCCGAATGTCAGATTCGAACTGACGACCTACCGCTTACAAGGCGGTTGCTCTACCCCTGAGCTAATTCGGCATTACGCTGGGCGCCTATTTATACTTCGCAATTTGTAAATAAACCCATGCCAT
>JBEHYA010000069.1:0-10440 GCA_048498415.1 Pseudomonadota bacterium | reverse complement strand
GTTTGCCCGCACGGCGAGCCGGCTCGCCGAGATGCAGTCGGAAGAATACCTCATGCGCCCGCATGTGCTGGATGGCGGTGCGCGAGTGCCGAATCCATGATTTATATAAGCCTTGGCGCCAATTTACCGAGCCTGGCCGGCGGCCCGCTGGAAACCCTGCGCGCGGCGCTTGGCATGTTTCCCGATTACGGGTTGCGCGTGGTCAAAACATCCGGCTTCTATCGCACGTCGCCGGTGCCGGCCAGCGATCAGCCGGATTTTATCAATGCGGTGGCGGCAACCCAGAGCGCGCTGAGCGCGGAAAAAATTCTGGACGCGCTGATGCAGATCGAACAGAAATTCGGGCGCATACGGGCAGAAAAAAATGCGGCGCGCAGTCTGGATCTGGATCTGATCGACGCGCATGGAAAAATTTTGAACAGCGCGAACCTCATCTTGCCGCATCCGCGTCTCGCGGAGCGCGCATTTGTTCTCCGCCCGCTTGCCGATGTGGCGCCGGAGTGGGTGCATCCGGTCACGGGGAAAAAGCTCGCCGCGCTCATGGCGGCACTGCCGAACGGCCAGCGCATTGAACGCGCGGCCTAAGATTCAGATTTGACTCAATTTTTCCGGTTTTGAACTTTTGGAAGACTCTCATGAGTCATTCCGTACAGATTTTTGACGATCACGCGCGCACAATTCATCGCATATAAATGCGCGATGTGAAGCGGATGATTTACCCACAGAAAAGTTCAATCAAGGCGTTTTGGTGGCTTGCCAGTGGACTCAAAAAGGGCGCACATATGGTGACGGCGGCGCGTTAAGCCACCAGATATAGGGCTGCAATGGTAAATACCACGTTATTCTGCCTCTTGAACGACATCAGGACTGAGATGATCCCCGGGGCCACTTTAACGAACAAGAACGGCCTAACGTCTCGAGCAAACTGAGAGAAAATCAAAAGAGCAAATAGGGGTAGAATATGGCTGAACAAAGCACCATCTGGACTCCAGCGCGCATTGGTACGCTGCAGGAGTTGTGGGGTAGCGGTTTATCGGCGAAGGAAATCGCCGCGCGTCTGGGTTCCGGCATTACGCGTAACGCGGTGATCGGCAAGGCGCATCGTCTGGGTCTGTCGTCGCGTCCGTCGCCGATCAAGCGCGGCGCGGAAAAAGTGCCGGGCGCGCCGCTGGTCAAAACGCGCATGTCCGCGCCTAAGGCGATGGGTCTCCGCCGTGATGTCATGGTGGGTTCGGGTGCGTATAACGCGAGCCAAGCCCGCAACACCGGTTTTGAAGACAACGAACCGCGCGGCCGCCGTGATGCCGGCTATACGCGCACGTTTAAGGGCAGCAACACCGCCAGCCAGGTGCAGGCGCAGCAATGCCGCTGGCCGCTGGGCGACCCGTTGAAGCCGGGCTTCCGTTTCTGCGAGCACACCGCCATTCCGGGTCTCTCCTATTGCTACGATCACGCCTGCGTGGCGTATCAGGGCGCGAAGAAGAAAGTCGCGGCGCCTGCCACCAAGGAAGAAGGCCAGACGGTTCAGGCCCCGGCGCCCACGGCCGTTCAATAAGTTTACTTCTCCCGTACATGAGAAAACCTTCCCCGCCGGGCAACCGGCGGGGAATTTTTTTATCTACCTCATCCCCGTGAAAACGGGGATCCAGCTTGAGCCGCCATTGGCGGCAATATAATAATAGTGCTCTCCAGTCCCCTGGATCCCCGCCTGCGCGGGGATGAGGTTACACATGAAAACCTGCATCGCCATTCGCCATCTGGCGTTTGAAGACCTTGGCATCACGGCCCCCGTGATTGAAAAAGCGGGCTATCAGTTGCGCTATATAGATGCCGGCGTGGATACGCTGGATGCGGCGACGCTTGTGGCCGCCGATCTGCTGGTGATTTTGGGCGGGCCGATTGGCGTGTATGAGGAAAAGGATTATCCGTTTTTAACCGGCGAGCTAGCCGCGATTGCCGCGCGGGTAAAAGCCAACAAGCCGACGCTGGGGTTTTGCTTAGGGGGCCAGCTGATCGCCAAGGCGCTGGGCGCCGAAGTCGCGCCGGGCCCGCAGAAAGAAATCGGCTGGATGCCGGTTGATTTAAGCGAAGCCGGCAAAAAATCCGTGCTGCGGCATCTGGAAAAATTCCCCGTGCTGCACTGGCATGGCGATTGTTTTGGGTTGCCCAATGGCGCTATCAGTTTGGCTTCCACCGCGCCATGCCCGCATCAGGCGTTTGCGATTGGTAACAATATTCTCGCCCTGCAATTCCACATCGAAGCCGAGCCCGCGAAGATTGAACGCTGGCTGATCGGGCATACGGGCGAGCTGGCTAAAGTAAAAATCGCGCCGGGCGTTATTCGCGCGCAGACCAAACAGCATGGGACCCGCATGGTGGAAGTGGGTGCGCGGATTATTAGCGAGTGGCTGGGGCAGTTCACTTAAAAGTAAGCCCCGTTGAAAAACGGGGCCCACGGTTCAGCAATCAAAATGTGGAGAGATGGGCCCCGGCTTTCGCCGGGGCGTGCATTTCTGAATTACTTACCCAGCTTCTTATTCAGCCGCGCGCCGATGGCGGCCAGGTAATCCTTGGTATTCAGCCACTTTTGATGCGGGCCGACCAAAATCGCGAGGTCTTTGGTCATTTCGCCGGCTTCAATGGTCTCGATGCAGGTTTTCTCTAACGTCTGGGCGAAGGCGGTGACGTCTGGCGTACCGTCGATGCGGGCGCGGTTCAGCAAACCTTGCGTCCACGCGAAGATGGAGGCGGTGGGGTTGGTGGAGGTGTCTTCGCCCTTCTGGTAACGGCGGTAGTGATCAGTCACGGTGCCGTGTGCCGCTTCCGTGAGAATGGTTTTGCCATCGGGGGTGATGAGCACGCTGGTCATGAGGCCCAGCGAGCCGTAGCCTTGCGCGACCATATCCGACTGCACGTCGCCATCGTAGTTCTTGCAGGCCCAGATGCAGTTGGTAAGGCCGGCCACTGCTTTCGCGACCATGTTATCGATGAGATAATGCTGGTAGGTGAGGCCCTTCTTTTCGAATTCGGCCTTGTATTCACCCGTGTATATTTCCTGGAAAATATCCATGAAGCGGCCGTCATAGGCCTTCAGAATGGTGTTCTTGGTGGAGAGGTACACCGGCATATTGCGGTTGAGGCCATAGAGGAAGCAGGCATGCGCGAAATTGCGGATGGACTGGTCTTCATTGAACATGCCAAGCGCCACGCCGGAGCCCGGGAAATTATGCACGTTATGGCTGATGGCGGGGCTGCCATCCTTGGGCGTAAAGGTGATGGTGAGCGTGCCGGGGCCGGGCACCTTGAAATCGGTTGCTTTATAGATGTCGCCGAAGCTGTGGCGGGCGATCACGATGGGTTTCGTCCAGCCCGGCAGGTAGCGCGGGATGTTGCTGACCACGATGGGTTCGCGGAAAATGGTGCCGTCTAAAATGTTGCGGATGGTGCCATTGGGCGACTTCCACATTTTCTTGAGGCTGAATTCCTTGACGCGCGCTTCATCCGGCGTGATTGTCGCGCACTTAATACCAACGCTGTACTGCTTGATGGCTTTGGCGGCATCGATGGTGATTTCATCGTTGGTGGCATCGCGCTTTTGCACCGACAGATCGAAGTATTTGATGTCGATATCGAGGTGGGGAAGGATCAGCTGGTCGCGCAGCCAGCCCCACATGATGCGGGCCATTTCATCGCCATCCAGCTCCACCACGGGATTTGCAACTTTGATCTTCGACATAACGGGAGTCTCCTGACGGGATGGGCGAGGGGCGGGAAATAAAAAAGGTTAGAAAGCTTGGTAGCTTTCTAACCTTACTAAATGTTTAAGCGGCATGACAACCTTAGCGCCGCAAAGGCGCCAAATCAGTCGATCACTTCGATGCTGGAAGCTTCGCGGCCCTTGTTGGAGCTGACCACCTGCATCTTGATCTTGCGGCCAGGGTCGATGGAATCGAGGCCAAGGCGCGCCAGTACGCTGCGGTGAATGAAGACATCTTTGCCGCCATCATCGGGCACAGCGAAGCCAAAGCCTTTATCCGGCTTGTACCATTTGACGGTGCCGGCGGTCTCTGATGCGGGGCCGGTGGGCGTGCGGTCAAAGCCGCCGTTGCCGCCGCCAAAATCACGCTGGCCGCCGAAATCACGGCCGCCACCCATGCCGCCGCCATTTGCGCGGCGGTTATCGCTGGCGGGCGCGTTGGGATCGACGCCAAGAACATCGATGATGCGGGTGATCTGCATGCCGCGCTGCGAGGGGGCGACCATGCAGTTGATGCGCGTATTTTCGCTGAGGCCCTGCAGGCCGGCACGGGTAACGACCGAAATGTGGAGGAACGCATCCTGCGGGTTGCCATCAATGGCGACGAAGCCGAAGCCTTTCACACCATTGAACCACTTCACAATACCTTCTGCCTGCGTGCCTTCCGAGGCGGGCATGGCGGAACCGAGATCGTAGCGAGACAAACGACATCACCTTGAAAAAGTTAGCTATAACGCCATTTCGTATGCCGTGATGCGACATCAAGATTGTGCGTCATAATTATGGCAACTATACCAAAACCCCAATAAAACTGGCAAAAGAAAAAGTCATTGCGTTTTGATGCCGATTGGCAGCAGCCGCGCTGCGCGTTGAGTCTAGGCTAATATATTGTTTTATTTAAATTTTGTTAGTTAATATGCACATAAAGTACATGTGTGTACGGACTTTACGGCAGCTTTCCCAATGCGGCGGTTTCTGGCTCTTTTCATCCTTATATATATGAGCGCGGCCGCGCCATGGCCCGCCGTATCTATTGCCTATGCCGACGTGCCGGATGCGATTGCCGCGGATGACCCCATGCCGGTGGGCGATCCCGGCGGCTGGACGAATGTTTACGATTTTCAGGAACGCAATGCGTTTTCAAACTATGGCCCGCCGTTGGAAGAAGATTCCGCGCGCTTCGAGGCCGAGACCAAACTTTACCAGGACATGCTGGATAATTTTTACACGATCGATAGCGACGAAGATGATTTCTCGTTCGTTGCCGAAGCCTTCAGCGTGCCGGTGGAAGAATTCCGCCCCGCCAGCTTCCGCCCCGACCCCACCGCGACGGGCGATCTGTTTGAAGACGACCCATTGCCTGAATCGGTAAAGAGCTCTTCGGCGTATGTCACCACCATTCGGCCTTCCGTGCTGCCGGGCGAAGCCTTCCGCCCGCGCTCGGTCAATGAAGTGAAGCTGGGTGATGAAAACGTGCCGCGCTCCCTGTTCTTTGAAAAACCCACGCCGCCGGTGGCCGAAGAAAAGCCCAAGGAAGAAGTGAAGAAAGCGGAAGCGGATGACAAGGACAAGAAGGACGATACGGCGGGCCACATCAACAAGCCCAAGAAGCCGGAAGCGCCCATTCCCGGCAGCGATCAGGAAACCCTGCAGCTGCTGCAACAGGCGGTGCGCGAGTTGGGGCTGGAAAAGCAGCTGAACTTTGAGAGCAAGACCGCATCCACGCTGGCGCAGATGCACAAGGATGGCGATACCGACCCCCATGCCGCGGCCGATGCCGCGCAGACGGAAGAAGAAAAGCGCCGCGCGGAGCTGGAGAAGACGTCTATTCTGGGCAACAGCTCGGAAAAAGCCGGCAGCGATGCGAAGCCGGCGGATGCGAAACCGGGTGAAGCCACGCCGGCGGATGCGAAGGCGCCGGAAAAACCTGCGGAAAAAGCCGCTTCAACACCGGCTGAAAAGCCTGCCGAAAAATCGAATGCCAAACCGGGTGCAAAACCCAGCGGGCCGATGATCAGTATTCCCGCGCTCGAACAGGAAGAAGCGCCGAAGCCAAAGGCGGCCAAGCCCAGGCCGGCCTCGCGCCTGATTGCCAATAAACCTGCGCCGCGTAAAGCCAGGCCGGCGGCAAAACCGGCCGCGAAGAAAAAATCGCCGTTACCAATCGTGGAACAGCCGGCGCCGGCGCCCGTACAAGAAGCGCCGCCCGCCCCGGAACCCGCGCCGGAAAACAAACCCACAAGCGGTTTTTCGATGAAGCGCGGGTTGTAAACATGGCATGCCCCGGCGAAAGCCGGGGTCCATCCATCCGCATCTTGATTGTTTAACCATGGGCCCCGTTTTTCAACGGGGCATACTTTTAGCTGAACAACTTCGCCGCCTGCTGCAGCGGTGCGTGCCAGTCGCCATCGGTGGTCTGGCGTAGCAATTTTAAACTTGGATACCACGGTGATGTGGACGCGCTCTGGAACCAGTGCCACATCAGGCCTTTATGTTTGGGCAAAAGCACGCCGCCCGGAACGCCAAGGGCGCCCGCCATATGAGCCGCGGTGTTGCTCACGGTAATCACGCCATCCAATGCTGCAATCTGCGCGGCGAGGTCTTCCAGCGATTTGAGCTGGTCGATGCTTTCATCATTCACAATGTTCCAGCCGCGTGTTTGCGCGAGCGCTAAATCGGCGGTGACATCGCCATATTGCAGATTGATGAAAAGATGTGGGGATTCCTCAAGCACGATGGCCCAGTCGGCAATCGATGTGCTTTTGGGATCGCCATGGCGAAGCGCCTTGCTGCGCCAGGAAAGGCCGATGATTTTGCCGGTGAGGCCGCGCGCTTTAGCCAGCGCTTCGTATTTATCGCGCAAACTTTTTTTCTTCTGTTCGTCAGGCAGCAGATAGCTATGGCGAGATGGGAATTTTTTTATATCGTCGCGAAACAATATACCTAGTGCGCCGAACGGAGCATGTGCAGAAATGTTATAGTTATTCAATCGATAGTCCGGAATTTTCCCTCGGGCTATAACTGTTATTTTAGGAAAACTGCGCGCAAAAATTGGGACGAGCCGGGCATCACATTCGACTAATATTTCATGCGTGACATTCTGTGCTGACTCAATCATCCCACTATATAAAATTTCTTCACCAGCACCTTGTTCGCCCCACAACAATAGTGGCCCATTTAATTTTTCGCCGTTCCATTTTCCATAAGAATAGGGTCTATCCGCAACGCCAGTCTCAAAACGTTTCTCATAATGCTTCCAACCTTCTGCAAGATTACCTAAGTGGAAATTTGCGTGCGATAGGTGAACGGCAATTTGTGGATTTCTAGGTTGAATGTAATAAGCCTGTGTGAAAAGTTCTTTGGCGCCTACATAATCACCTTCGTCCATTTTTAAATGGCCGAGATTGGCGAGGGCGAAAAAGTTTTTACTGTTATGGGCCAGCACGGCTTCAAAAATCCGCTGCGCAGCCGCCGTATCGCCCGCCAGTTTCAATAGCGCGGCATGGGTGAGGCTGAGTTCAAGCGGGGTCTGGGGGTGGCTGGCGTATTTCTGGGTGATGCCAAGGCCGGCGGCGGCATTGCCGATGCGGTAATAAAAGTTGGCAAGCTGGTTGGCGATGGAAAAATTATCGGGGAACAGGCCATGGGCGGCCATGAGAACTTTTTCGGTGCCCGCCGTATCGTTCACCTGTTCAAAGCATTCCGCGAGCAGGGCGTAGATGACCGGTTGATCCGGATTTTTTTGCCGCGCGGCATCCAGCTGCTTTAACGCGTCCTGCGTTTTGCCGGCGGCCTGCAGGGCGCGGACATCAGCGAGCAAAGAAGCGGGATCGAACGGTGCGGTCATGGAAAAGAAATGGGGAATCCCAAAAATGACAAAAACGCCCTCGCCGGTCAGCGGGACGCTTCATACTACAGGCATGTTAAAGAGGAAGGCCAGAAGCCTGCGCGGTTTTACGCCTTGGCTTCTGTCTCGTCCTTTTTACCCAGACCGTCTTCGGTAAGGCCGGCGCGCAAATACGCCAGAACGGCCGTGGACGGCGCCTGGGTCTGCACGGTGCCGGAGCTGTCAAGGAATTCCGTGACAACTACGCCCGAAGTGGGGTCATAGCGAAGGCGCGGATTAATCGGCGCGACGCTATCGGCAGCGGCCTTGGGGGCTGCTTCCGTCGTCGGCTTCACATCCGTGCCGGTCGCCGGTTTAGCCGGCGCTTTTACGGGCGCTATGCCAACCGGGGTTACTGCATCAATACTCATGGTACCGCTCCCTTTTATCCGGCCCCCTCCTGGGGCGCGGTTTTTTCGGTGACCAACCTTTTTTGTCCGATTTATCGAAGCATCCTCCTGATGCTGAAGGGCGGGGTGCTTATATGCTGGAATGGCCCCGGACAGGCCTTCCCCCTCAGATAGTCCTTCAGTTGCCGATTATGTAAGGGGAGTGGTAAATAAGTGATGAATCGGCAGCAATATTATTCCGGTATGTTCACGATGTAGAAATTGCCTAGTACATACCCGGCAATTTTCACCCAGCGGGGCAAATTTTGCCTGTGGTAAAAAAGAATCAATTTGCCAATCGATTGATTCTCTAAAGGTTTTTTTAAATAGAGTTTGGCATTTGTTTCGCATATAGTTCTTGGTGACCCATAGATGTCTATGGGAACGAGGGTGAAGGAGTCACTCTCAAATGACTCGAAAGGAGTTCATGTTATGGTTGGTGAAATTTCCCTTACCGCTTCAGCGCGTGCAAACCTGCTCTCGCTGCAGCAAACGTCGAACCTTCTGGCTACGACGCAGAACCGCCTGGCGACTGGCCGTAAGGTCAACTCGGCTCTCGATGGCGCGACCGCGTACTTCGCCAGCCAAGGCTTCCTTAACCGCGCGAACGACTTAAGCCGTATTAAAGACGGTTTGAGCAACGCGCTGCAGACCGTTAAAGCGGCTTCGAACGCGATTGAAAGCATCACGAAGCTGGTTCAGCAGGCACAAGGTGTGGCCTCCTCGGCGTTGCAGTCGAGCGACTCTAACACCCGTTCTCAGCTCGCTGTGCAGTTCAACGATCTGCTCACGCAGGTTAACTCTCTCGTTAACGACGCGACCTTCAACGGTACGAACCTGATTAACTCGGGCTCCACCAGCTTGGTCGTGTACTTCAACGAAGACAACACCAGCAAGCTGACCATTAATGCGACCAACCTCACGGTTGGTGCCAGCAGCCTCAGCATCACCACCGCGGCGGGTAACTTCGCGGCTGACTCGAACATTAACACGGCGGTCTCGGAACTGACCACGGCGCTGAACAAGCTCCGTACGACGGCGAGCGGCTTTGGTAATAACGTGTCGGTCATTCAGACCCGTCAGGACTTTACCACTTCGCTGATCACTGCGCTTCAAACGGCTTCGGATAACCTCATCCTGGCTGATACCAACGAAGAAGGCGCGAACCTGCAAGCCTTGCAGGCCCGCAACCAGTTGGGCATCACCTCGCTGGGTATCTCTGGCCAGTTGGCTCAGTCGATCCTCAAGCTGTTCTAATAGTTGTTACTATCCAACCTTTGACTGGGGCGGTCTTCGGACCGCCCCTTTCTTTTTTAGGCTCGGCTTTTTTAGGCTGATCTTTTTTCCGCGCGCGACGCGGCGCAGCCCGCGCCAAATCATTTGGTTAAAGAAAATTAGGGGTATAAACTTATTTTGCGTTCGTAGTCGCGAAAGGGTTCGTTGCACCCTGCGTTTGGCCCGGACGTTGCATATATGGTATGACTGAAGGAGTCAGGAAATGCCGCTCAAGATCCGCATCAAGCCCGAGGAAAAGTTCTACGCCGGCAGCGCCGTGCTGAAGAACGTGGGCAAGCACCCGGCGGACCTGCTCATCCTTTCCGATAGTCCCGTGCTGCGCGACAGCTACCTCATGAACGAGGAAGACCGCTCCGGCAGTGATGCCTCGGAAGTGTACTTTTTGCTGCAAATTCTTTACCTTTTTAAGGGCAAGCGACAGCCCCTTGATAGCCTTGTTATCCAAACGATACGGCAGTTCGCAAATCTCTACCCGAATCTGCAAGACGAGGTTGACAAGATCATCCATCACTTAGAGGCTGGAGAAGCCTTTAAAGCGCTCCGACTTGGTCATGACATTCTGGCCGGGACGGGCAGTGATACATCCAAGAATGTTATAAAACCAGACTAACCAGGAGGGTTACGACGATGAATACCACTAAAAATATGGGCGCTTATGCCCAGCATCAGCAGAACAGTGAATCGGTTCGTGAAACCGAATCCCGCGCGCTGCTGAATTGCGCCAGCCGCCTTGTGGCCGCGCAAGACATCAACAACGGCTACGAATATTATCTCGATGCCATCAAGCACAACCAGGAACTGTGGACGCTGTTCCAGGTGCTGCTGGCCGATCCCCAAAATCCGCTGCCGCGCGATCTCAAGATCACGCTGCTTAACCTGAGCCGCTATGTGGACAAGGTGAGCCTGCGCGCTTCCGCGGAATACAACCCGGAAATCCTGAACAGCCTGATCGATATCAACAAGCAGATCGCGGCTGGTCTCAGCACCACCCCGGCTGAAACCCAGGCAGCTGCTGGCTAATCAGCGAAACGTCGACCCTCATCGTGATGGCTCCCGGCAATAAGCCGGGGGCCATTGATGAAGGCCTTTAAGACACGTACGTATTTTTAAGT
>JBEHYA010000068.1:0-10510 GCA_048498415.1 Pseudomonadota bacterium | reverse complement strand
CGCGCATGCCGGGCGATCTGCATCGCCATCTGTATGGCGTGATGGATGTGCTCATCCATCACGGCGCGGGCCGCGCCGCGGCCCAGCAGCAGCGCAGCGCTGCATAAAATTTTATTCAAACTTTTGTCGCATAAAAAGGCTGCCTTAATTCCGGGCGGCCTTTTTTGCAGGCGTAAAAGCCAGCAAAACGGCGTATTCAGCAGCGGCCCGCATGCCACCCATTCATTCAAATTTATTCATGTACGCCTAGAATTTGCAAGTTATGGCGATTGCAAAACGGAAAACATTCTTTGAAAAAGTGATCGGCGGTCTGGCGCATTTCTTCGCCATGCACCGCTACTATCACTGGCTCATTTATGTGATGGCGATCGCGCTGCTGGTGCTGGCCGTGCCGCGCTATGAAGAGGCCATGAATTACCGCCGCAATGCCGACACCTATTTATCGCGCGGCGACGAATATCAGTCCGAAGGCAAATTCGGCTATGCCATTGAAGCCTATAATGAGGCCATTCACATGAACCCGCGATTGGCCGGCGCGTTTGTGGGCCGTGGCCAGTCGAATGCCGCCCTTAAAAAAGATGCCGATGCCACGCGCGATTTTGAAAAAGCTCTTATCCTCGACCCCAATTCGGCCGAAGCGCATCTGGGCCGCGGCAAAAGCCTGGCCATGAAAGACCGCATGGATGAAGCGATGGAGGATTATAACGCCGCCATCCGCGTCGACCCGAGCCTTGCGGAATCCTATGTCGGCCGGGGGCAGGTTTATATCAGCCAGGGCAATTTCAGCCTTGCGCTGGCTGATTTCGACCATGCCTTGCGCCTGAACCCCAATCTGGAAGAAGCGCATCTGGAAAGCGGCCTTATCCATCAGGCGCGCGGCGAGATGGATCATGCCATCATGTCGTACAGCGCGGCGCTCCGTATTCGTCCCGATATGGCGGAAGCGTTTCTGGGCCGCGGCCAGGCCCATGCGGCCAAAAAGGAATACGATGTGGCCATCAATGACCTCACCGACGCGCTGGATCTCGATCCCAAACAGGTGCAGGCCTATATTAGCCGCGGCATGGCGTTTGCTTCCACCGGCAAGCACGACCGCGCCATCGACGATTACACCAAAGCCGTGGAACTCGCGCCCGATATGTCGCAGGCCTATTTAAACCGCGGCAACTCCTATGCCACGCGCAACAAGCTGGAGCAGGCGGTGGCCGATTACAGTACCGCCATCCGCCTCGATAATGAATCAGCGGAAGCCTATGTAGCGCGCGGCGATGCCTATGAAGACATGGGCAAACACGAAACAGCGATCGACGATTACGATAGCGCCGTGCGCATCAATCAGGAAAATGCCAGCGCTTATTCGGGCCGCGCCAATGTCTATTCCGCCAAGGGTAACTTTAATAAAGCGATCACCGACCGCATCCGCACCACCTATTTAAACCCGCATTCGGCCGACGCGTTTATCAATCGCGGCGATGCCTATGATGATTTAGGCGACCATGAACAGGCGATTGCCGACTATAACCAGGCCATTAAACTCAATCCGTTCTCGGCGATTGCCTATTTCAACCGCGCCTTCGTGAACTACGTGCGCGGTTTTGTACGGCCGGCGGTGGATGATCTGCGTCACTCATTGCGCCTGACCCAGATCACGCGCAAGAAAGCAGCCGAAAGCGACGAGTAACGTTTTTAACGCGCACAAAAAAACGGGGCTCGAAAGCCCCGTTTTTGTTTATCCGCCGATCAAATCACGTGGAAGAGATACAGCAGAATAATGATGGGAAGTGGCAGGCCAAGAAGCCATAACAAAAGACCGCGCATGAGGATTCTCCATGGAATTGAGTGTCTTATTATTTACTAAGTGCGGCCATAAAGTTTCGATATAGTTGGATTTCAGGTTTTCTAAGCCGCTTATAAGGGTTTTTCGCCATGCGTTTATTGATGTTTGCGCTGCTGGGCATGCTGGGTTATATCGCGCCGGCAATCGCCGCCACCGACGTGCCGCAGATCAAGGTCATGACCACCTTCAGCGTGCTGGGCGATATCACCAAACAGATCGGCGGGAATTATGTGCTGGTCGGCGCCTATGCCGGCCCCGGACAGGATGCCGAAAAATACCAGTCGCGCGAAGGGGATTCCCAGGCGATTGCCGTCGCCGATATCGTAATCGCGAATGGTTTGGGTCTGGAAGATTTATGGCTGCCCACGCTCGTTCAAAATGCGAAAGGCGAGGGCAAGCTGATGATCGCCAGCAAGGACGTCACACCCCAGAACGGCACAGATGGCAAGCCCAACCCCTATGCATGGCAAAGCGTGCCGAATGCCCTGATTTACGTGAAGAACATCCGCGATGCGCTTATAAATAAAGACAAATTGCACGCCGATTTCTACCGCGACAACGCCGAAAAATATATGACGGAGCTGCGCGCATTGGATGCCTGGATCCGTGCCAAATTGGCGCTTATTCCCGCCGACCAGCGCAGCATTCTGGTGAACCGCGATGCGCTTGCCTACTTCGGCAAGGAATACGAAATCAAAATCACCAAGTACCCGGAAGGCTTGCGTGAAAAACTCGATCCCGCGCCGCGCGCGTTTTTTCTTGATAACATCAAGGTCGCGAAAGACATGAAGGCGCTGGAATCCAAAAGCATGAAGTTCGGCGGCAAAATCTATACCACCAGCCTGGATGCGCAGCCGCCGGCCAATTCCTATATCGGTCTTATGCGCTGGAACGCGACAGCCATCGCCGACGCGCTCATTCCGCCGGCCCCAGCCCCCGCCGGCACAGAAACCCCTGCGGCGCCGTCATCAACCGCAGCGCCGGCGCCCGCGAAATAGGCTTCGCACAGCGCCATAATTTCTGATATTTGATTAGGTTATGGATGGGTGGCCGAGTGGTTTAAGGCATCGGTCTTGAAAACCGACGATTGCATAAAGCCATCCGTGAGTTCGACAATTTTCGGGAGTAAGCGCTTGCGCACGACCAGAAAATTGCAACTTTGCCGGCGCCCTAGGCGCGGCAAAGTAATCTCACCCGGTGGTTTTAACTGGCAGAAAACCCTGATAGTTAGTATGTGTTAGACAGGGATGGGTGGCCGAGTGGTTTAAGGCATCGGTCTTGAAAACCGACGATGGTGAAAGCCATCCGTGAGTTCGAATCTCACCCCATCCGCCACTTACGGATTTTTTGAATGCAACTCTCTTCCCATATACTCGAAGCCGTCCGCGCCCATGCCGGGCAGCGCAGTTTTTATCTCTACGATCTCGCGGCGATGCGCGGCAAGATTGCGCAGCTAAAAAAAATCATGCCGAAGGGCGTGGCCATTTATTATGCCATGAAGGCCAACCCGCATCCGGCGTTCATCAAGGCGGCACAGACAAGCGGCGTGGCGGGCATTGAAATTGCCAGCATGGGCGAGGGCAAACAGGCCCTCGAGCACGGCTTTTCGCCCGAACACGTCATTTTCACCGGCCCCGGCAAATGGCCGGAAGAGCTGGAATGGAGCGTATTTAACGAAATCCACGCCGTACACGTGGAATCCCTTACCGAAGCCAACCGCCTGAACGCCATCTGCGCGCAGAAGAGCGTCACGCAAGATGTGCTGCTGCGCGTGAACCCGGATTTTGATATTCACGGCGCGCAGGCCAAATTCTCCGGCGGCTCGCAGAAGCTGGGTGTGGATGTGCAGAAGCTGCACGCCATCTTGCCGCATCTGCTCGCGCTTGATCATCTGCGCTTTAAAGGGCTACATGTTTATGCGGCATCGGGCGTTTTGAAAGTCGAAGACCTTCTCAAAAACTGCCGGCTGGTTTTTGATATGGCCAAAACAGTTGAAGCCGCGTTCCAGGGCACGCGCTGCGAAATTATCGATTTCGGCGGCGGCTTCGGCATTGATTATCTGGAAAGCGGCGCCGATTTTTCGCCGGAAAAATACGTGGCGGGCCTGGCGCAGCTCATCAGCGAATATGGCTATGAAAACCGCCAGTTTGTGCTGGAACTGGGCCGATATCTGGCCGCGGATTCCGGCTGGTTTTGTTCAGAAATCATCGACATCAAAGACAGCCACGGCACTAAGCAGGTCATCTGCGCCGGCGGCACCAACCACTTCCGCCGCCCGGCTGCGCTTTCCATCAACCACCCGGTTGTGATCGTGCCGATGAACGTGCCGAAAATTCATAGCTTGCAGGAAAGCGTGAAGAATGAAAACGTCTATATCGGTGGGCCGCTGTGCAATACCGCCGATAAGCTTGCGGTGAATGTGCATTTGGAAAACGCAGAAGTCGGCGACATTGCCGTGTTCTGTCTGGCCGGTGCCTACGGCCTTTCCATGTCGCATCTGGAATTCCTCAGCCATCCGCGCCCGCAGGAAATTGTGCTGGGTTAATCAGCTATGCCGCTTGATCCAGCTGGCGGCGTACCCGCAGATGGGCACGGCTTTTAGCTTGTTTTCGGCCACATAAGCCATAATGCCTTCCATCAGGCGGCCCGCCGCGCCAGTGCCGCGGAGTTCCGGCGGCGCCTCGACGTAATCAATATACAGCGCATCGCCATCCACGTGATAATTGCCGAACGCCGTGTGGCCCTGTTCCATCAGTTCAAAGCGTGATGCGGTTTTGGTCATGTTGCTCATGGCTTCTCCTTAAGCAAACTGCGCCACAATTGGCGTGTGGTCAGATGCTTTTTCGCGCGCACGTAATTCTTTTTCGATCCAGCATTTTTGCAGGCGGTCGGAAGCTTCCGGCGATAAAGCTAAATGATCAATGCGAATGCCATCGTCGCGGTCGAACGCGCCGGCCTGATAATCCCAGTAGGTATAGGCGCCTTTTTCATGGGGGTGCAGCTGCCGGAAAGCATCCGAATACCCCTGATTTAGTAGGCTTCGCCACGCTTGCCGCGATTCCGGCTGAAACAGCGCATCGCCGCGCCACGCCTCAGGCCGCGCAGCATCCGCTTCCTCGGGGATCACGTTATAATCCCCGCCCAGCACCACCGGTTTTTCCAGTTTCAGTAATTCGCCCGCGTGTTTGTTCAGCCGGCTCATCCATTCCAGTTTGGCGGAAAATTTTTCGCTCGCCACCGGGTTGCCATTGGGCAGGTAAATGCCGCCCACGATAAATCCGTTGATCTCGGCTTCAATATACCGCGCCGGCGCATCTTCCGCATCGCCCGGCAGCGTATCGCGGCGCAGCGTGGCGTTATGCGGCGTTAAAATCGCTACGCCGTTATAGGCTTTCTGGCCTTTTACAAGCGCTTTATAGCCGGCGCCTTCAATTTCCATATAGGGGAAATCCGGCGTCTGGCATTTGATTTCCTGCAACATCACGGCATCCGGCTTATCGCGCTTTAGCCAGTCTAAAAGAATGGGCAGGCGCATTTTGACGGAATTGACGTTCCAGCTGGCAATGATCACGGCTTCACCGTGAACGATGCGCCGCAGCCGCAGCCGCTTTCGGCATTGGGGTTGCGCACCATGAACATCTCGCCCGATAAATCGGAAACAAAATCCACGGCGGAGCCTTTCAGATAATCCAGCGAAATTTTATCGACCAGCAGCTTCGCGCCGTCAGTCTCTACCACCACATCATCGGCGGCCGTTTTGCCATCCAGGCTAAACTTGTATTGCAGGCCGGAGCAGCCGCCGCTATCCACCATCAGCCGCAAGGCCAGCGCGGCGTTGCCCTGCTTGGTGGCAAGGAACTTGATGCGGGCCGCGGCGGCGGATGTGAGGCTGATTGTGCTTTCCATTGCAGTAATCTAGAGTGTTTTCATGCCTTTTCCAAGCCTTGCCCCCCAGCTTGCCGCCGATACGCTTGCCGTTTGCGATCTATCGCTGTGCACGGTGCGTTTAATGAACGATGCCCGTTTTCCCTGGCTCATTCTGGTGCCCATGCGCGAAGGCAAATCCGAGATCATCGACCTGCTGCCGGGCGAGCAGGCGCAGCTCTTGCAGGAAATTAATTTAGCCAGCCGGGCACTCCAGCAACTTACGAAAACAGATAAACTAAACATCGCGGCCTTGGGCAACATGGTGCCGCAGCTGCATATTCACGTGATCGCCCGTCATAAAAACGATACCGCATGGCCCAAGCCGGTCTGGGGGCAGGGGGTGGCGGAACCTTATAAAAAGGCGGATGAATTGATCGGCAAAATCAAACAGCTTTTATCGGTTTAAAGCGCCAAGAGGCCCGGCTTTATCCGCAACGGGTGTTGACATTAAGTTGCGCATGGGGCCAATTAAATCGGGCACGGGCGGCGCACGGAAATGCTGATCCAGTATCCGGTGGCCGCGGGCGATTTGCTCTTCAGTCGCGGGTGATCCGCATTCGTGCATGACCCACAGCCCGCGCTGAAAACCGTTTTTGAGGCCTTGGTAAATTTTGTCCTTGTTCGTCTCTACCGTGTTGGTGACAGGATCGCCATCGGAAGGCTGAATAAGTGTGACCGGCAATTCCTTGCCCCCCGCCGTGATCACATGGCCGGTTTCCCGCATATTCTGCAGGAGTGCGCGTGAGGCCATCAAACTTTCTTCAAAAATCTTTTTGGCATTGGGGTTGTGCAGGCCCAGAAAGGCCATAAAATATTGCACGGTGGCGGGGCTGAACCCATGATCACCATCAATCGGCGTGCTGTTGGAACTGATAATCTCCGTCGCGCCAAGTTCACCCGCAATCGAATATAAATCACCGGCGCCAAAAACACTGTCCACCGCGCGAATGCCTTTGTGCCAGATAGGGCGGGGGCCGGCTGCGCCGATCAAGTGGCACGAAGCCGCCACGCCATTGCGATCCACTTCTGCCCCGTCTTCGCCCATTTTGTAGACGACTTTCTGCATCGTCGCCGCATTTGTAACGACATAATAGCGCGCGGGTTTAAAAGCCTGTTGCACATCCGGCGGCGCTTCATGCAATTCCAGCCCGCGGCGCAGTGTACCCATATCAATCATGTGGCTGCCACGTATAAAAGCTTCTTCCATATGGTCGTTTTCACTGGCCACGAAGACGGCTTTGGTATCGCGCAGAACCTTGAAAAACCACATGCCGCGCCGCAACGCCTGCCGTTTTGCGCGCCGGAAGAGTTTAATAACCGGCTCGGCGCCTTCCAGCGCAATGCCGAGGCCGGTTTTAGCGACATTCACGTAATCATTATTGCCAAGCTGCAGAAACTGATTTTCGGCAAGGTAACTTAAAAGCCCGGTGCCGCGTTCTGCATCCGGCAATAAGTAACTAATGGTGGCGCCGCCCGAACCGCCTACGACAAAATCAAAATGCTGCGTCAAATCTTTTACGACTAGCGCGGTATAGGTTCCAATATCATCGGCCACGCGAATGCAGCCTTCCGGTGCGACAAGAGCAATTTTTTTATTATCGCGGAACTGCCCATAGAGCCGTACCTGCCGTTCCCGCTCAAGCAGGCTTAAAACCGGATTACGGTTAAAGAAATATTCGGTATTAAAACCGGCACTTGAATGGTTCATTTCGCTATTAACTCAATCCTAAAACCCTTAATTTGCAAGTGCTTAGCATCGCACCGCATCATGATTCTGCAGGGCTTCATATTTTACCTTATCTGCAACTAATAAACCGCTGGTTTGGGCCACTATTTGGGCTAGATTTCACGCCCATGAGCGAGACCCAGACCGATCATTTGCGCGCGCTTGAGTCGCATCCGCTGCTTGTCACCGGCTACCGGCCGGAGGTGGCGGTGCAGATTATTTCCATGCTCGCCGAATACTTCACCAAGGAATGGGGCAGCGATGTGGAATTTCGCCGGCACCTTGTTGATGAAGTGCAGCGCTTTCTCATGCAGCTTGATCACCCGCTCAACGACATGGTCTGCGCGTGGGATGGCGAAACGCTTGTGGGCGCCGCCGCGATCGATGCCGTGAATCAAAAAGGCCGCACCGCGCGCATCCGCTGGTTCATTGTCGATGAACAATATCGCGGGCAGGGCTATGGCCGCTTTCTGTTCGAACGCGCGATTGATTTGTGCAGAACGCGTGGCCACGACCACGTGGTAATCGCCACGCTCAAAGATCACGATCCCGCTGTCACCCTCTATAAACAGCTGGGTTTCACGCTGTTCGATGAAATCGACTTAAGCACCGGTTCGTCGCAGATCGTGCAGCAGTGGTACGAGCGCTCGCTCTAAACCCCTTTATTTATAGGCACTTCTGCAATTTCCGCTTTTTTCGCGCGTCAAAAATGCGTGATTCCACGCACACGAATTTTCATCGAAAAAAGTCGGGGATAAGGGCAAAAAAAATTTCGTGCGCCACATTTAAGAAGGGCCAAAAGCCCTTTATTAACGGGCTTTTCCTGATGTTTATAATTTTTTTATATTTCGCTTTACAAAGGAAATTCGCCCGCGTATAAACACCCCCACAGTGAGTCGGAACACGGCGCATTGTTCAGCAGGAAACTTCTGGCATCCAGTTAAGTGCACCAAGCACTTAGGGGGATGTTTTGTTTCCTGTTTCAGTCTGTGACTGGGTGATGTTTTTACTCAAGACAGTCTGGTTCTTTGACATTGTGAATAAGGAACGAGAGAAGGGATGCGCAGACGGCGGTTGTCCTAAGCTCAGCAATGAGTAGTGGAACGCGACCGGCACAAACATCTCAAGCCTAGTGCTTGTAGATATTTCGGTATCTGTCGTTTGGAGCATCCTTGATGGCGTACTTTTGGTTTGTTTTCTCACGAGAACAAATCGATGTACAAACATATGTGTACTAAAATCTCGCAAGAGATTTTGTGCATACTCCGTCAAGAACAATGATGTTTTGTATTGGGAGCAGTCCCAATGCAAATACGAACAGATGCCAGGTAGAAACGAAAATTCCAATTCGCGTTTCTAAAACTCAACTTGAGAGTTTGATCCTGGCTCAGAACGAACGCTGGCGGCAGGCTTAACACATGCAAGTCGAACGATGTAGCAATACATAGTGGCGCACGGGTGAGTAACACGTGGGAATCTCCCTTTCAGTATGGGATAACACCGGGAAACTGGTGCTAATACCGTATAAAGCTCAGGCTTAAAGATTTATCGCTGAAAGATGAGCCCGCGTCAGATTAGCTAGTTGGTGGGGTAACGGCCTACCAAGGCTCCGATCTGTAGCTGGTCTTAGAGGACGATCAGCCACACTGGAACTGAGACACGGTCCAGACTCCTACGGGAGGCAGCAGTGGGGAATATTGGACAATGGGGGAAACCCTGATCCAGCCATGCCGCGTGAGTGATGAAGGCCTTCGGGTTGTAAAGCTCTTTTGTCAGGGACGATGATGACGGTACCTGAAGAATAAGCCCCGGCTAACTTCGTGCCAGCAGCCGCGGTAATACGAAGGGGGCTAGCGTTGTTCGGAATTACTGGGCGTAAAGGGCGCGTAGGCGGTTCTTTAAGTCAGGAGTGAAAGCCCTGGGCTCAACCCGGGAATTGCTTTTGAAACTAAGGAACTTGAGTATAGGAGAGGTGAGTGGAATACCCAGTGTAGAGGTAAAATTCGTAGATATTGGGTGGAACACCAGTGGCGAAGGCGGCTCACTGGCCTATTACTGACGCTGAGGCGCGAAAGCGTGGGGAGCAAACAGGATTAGATACCCTGGTAGTCCACGCCTTAAACGATGAATGCTAGTTGTTGGAAAGTCTAACTTTTCAGTGACGCCGCTAACGCATTAAGCATTCCGCCTGGGGAGTACGGCCGCAAGGTTGAAACTCAAAGGAATTGACGGGGGCCCGCACAAGCGGTGGAGTATGTGGTTTAATTCGACGCAACGCGAAGAACCTTACCCAGCCTTGACATGCTCGGAACTCGGTGGAAACACTGGGGTGCCTTCGCAAGAAGGAGCCGGGACACAGGTGCTGCATGGCTGTCGTCAGCTCGTGTCGTGAGATGTTCGGTTAAGTCCGGCAACGAGCGCAACCCTTGCTTCCAGTTGCCATCATTCAGTTGGGAACTCTGGAGGGACTGCCGGCGCCAAGCCGGAGGAAGGTGGGGACGACGTCAAGTCATCATGGCCTTTATGGCTGGGGCTACACACGTACTACAATGGCGACTACAAAGGGCTGCAATGCCGTGAGGTGGAGCAAATCCCAAAAAAGTCGCCTCAGTTCGGATTGGAGTCTGCAACTCGACTCCATGAAGTCGGAATCGCTAGTAATCGCGGATCAGAACGCCGCGGTGAATACGTTCCCGGGCCTTGTACACACCGCCCGTCACACCACGAAAGTTGGATGGACCTGAAGTCGTTGACCCAACCCGCAAGGGAGGGAGGCGCCAACGGTCTGTTCGATGATTGGGGTGAAGTCGTAACAAGGTAGCCGTAGGGGAACCTGCGGCTGGATCACCTCCTTTCCGGAGAAACCTGCAGAAGTGTTTCGGCACATCTGCCAGGACGCCGCCTCACCCCCTCGGGGGAGAGAGTGGCAGAACGGTGAATACAGAAGCTGCTATCAATCTTTGAACGACCGTGAGGTCGGTTCTCTTTGAAATTTTGCAGAGGAATGGTGGTAGACGAAC
>JBEHYA010000067.1:0-10800 GCA_048498415.1 Pseudomonadota bacterium | reverse complement strand
CGCGCAGGCGGGGCGCCTGCCGCCGACGGGCTTCCCGCGCAGCGGGAAGTTTAGAAGTTAAATAGAAAAATGTATGCCCCGGCGAAAGCCGGGGCCCATTTCTACGCATATGGATTGTTGATAGATGGGCCCCGTTTTTCAACGGGGCATACTGTTATTTATCCGCCGTCACCGGCTTGCTGCCATCGGCAAACACAATATCCAGCTTGGCGCCGGCCTTGACATCGCCCGCGCGCGTTACCGCTACGCCGTCTTTATCCCGCACCAGCGCGAAGCCGCGTTTGAGAATGCTGTTATACGACAGCGTCTCCAGCAACTGGCCGAGGCCTTTCATCTGTTCCGCGCGGCGTTCGGTGATGCGGGCCATGGCAACCCGCATGCGTTCCGAAAACTGCGCCAGTTTCTCGCCGCCATGGCGCATGTTCTGGCGGATGGCGGTAAGGCTTAGCCCCGCAGCGACCTGCCGCGTCTTATCCTGCTGGCGGCGGAAGTGGTTGGTGATCGCCAGCACCATGCGCTCGGTGCGTTCATCCAGTTTCTGCGTTAAATTTTCAATCAGTTGGCGCGGGTGGGTGAGATGCGAGACGTGATGGGCGAGAATGCCGCGCTGCAGTTCCAGACGCCGGGCCCACGCATCATCCAGCAGGCCTGCAAGTTCATTCACGCGCTGCTGCAATTCGCGCCGCACCGGCACGGCCATTTCAGCGGCGGCGGTGGGCGTCGGCGCACGGCGATCGGACGCATAATCAATCAGCGTAGTATCGGTTTCATGGCCCACCGCGGAGATAAGCGGGATACGGCTGGCCGCTGCCGCCCGCACCACCACTTCTTCATGAAACGCCAGCAAATCTTCCAGCGAGCCGCCGCCGCGGGCGACAATCAAAACATCCGGCCGCGGCACCGGGTCGTTTTCGTCCAGCGCATTGAAGCCCGTAATGGCGCCCGCCACCTGCGCGGCGGCATTATCGCCCTGCACGGCCACCGGCCACACGAGAACGCGCACGGGGAAACGGTCGGCAAGGCGGTGGAGAATATCCTTGATCACCGCGCCGGTGGGCGAGGTGATCACGCCGATCACGCGCGGCATATAGGGCAACGGCTTTTTGCGCTTTTCGTCAAACAAGCCTTCGGCGGCCAGCTTCTTGCGCCGTTCATCCAGCATTTTGAGCAAAGCGCCGATGCCCGCCAGCGCCATCTGCTCGATGACCAGCTGGTATTTCGACTGGCCGGGATAGGTGGTGAGACGGCCGGTGGCCACCACCTCCATCCCCTCCTCGACTTTCACTTTTAATCGGCTCACTTGGCCGCGCCAGCACACCGCCGCCAGCACCGCGCCTTCATCTTTGAGCGTGAGATAGAGATGCCCCGAGGAATGCAGCTTGGGCTGGGTCACCTCGCCTTTCACGCGCACATGGCCGAATTCGCCTTCAATCTGGCGCTTCACGGCCTGCGAAATCTCGGCCACCGAATATTCGGGCACATTCGCGCCCTTTGCCGGCTGGTCAAATAAGGAAGATGTCGCCTCGGTTGTCATGGCTGAAATCATAAAGTAAGTTGGGGCCCGATAAAACAAGGGATTTTCTCATGAATGTGCTGGTTGTGGGCAGTGGTGGGCGTGAACATGCCTTATGCTGGGCGATTGCGAAATCGCCGAAGCTGGGCAAATTATTCGCCGCCCCCGGCAATGCCGGCATGGCGCAGATCGCCACCTGCCTGAATGTCGCGGCTGATAATACGCAAGGCATTGTGGATGCCTGCCGTGCCAACAAAATTGATTTCGTGATGGTCGGCCCCGAAGGCCCGCTGGTGGCCGGGCTTGCCGATGCGCTTACAAAAGCTGGCATCAAGGTGTTCGGCCCCCATGCGGCGGCCGCGCAGCTTGAAGGCTCCAAAGGCTTTATGAAAGATGTGTGCAAGCTGGCGGGCGTACCCACGGCTGCCTATGCGCGCTTCAACAATCATGCGGAAGCCATCGCTTACATTCAAAAAAACGGCGCACCGATTGTGGTAAAGGCGGATGGTCTGGCGGCCGGCAAAGGCGTGACGGTTGCCATGACGATGGATGATGCCATTAAAGCGGTGGATGATGCCATGCTCGCCAAAACCTTCGGCGATGCGGGCGCAGAAGTGGTGATTGAAGAATATATGGATGGCGAAGAAGCCAGCTTTTTCGCGCTCGTGGATGGCGAAAAAGCAATTGCCTTTGCCAGCGCCCAGGACCACAAACGCGCGTTTGACGGCGATAAAGGCCCTAATACCGGCGGCATGGGCGCCTATTCCCCGGCGCCCGTCATGACGGAAGAAATGAATGCGCGCGTGATGAACGAAATTGTGCTGCCCACCGCACGTTACATGGCCCGCCAGGGCACGCCCTTTCGCGGCATTCTGTTCGCCGGCCTCATGATCACCAAAACCGGCCCCCGCCTCATTGAATACAATGTGCGCTTTGGCGACCCGGAAACCGAAGCCATGCTGCCGCGCCTGAAATCGGATTTGCTGGAAGTGCTGGTAGCCACCGCCGAAGGCAAGCTGGAGACCGTGAAGCTGGAATGGCTGCCGCAGGCAGTTGTAACGGTGGTGATGGCCGCCAACGGCTATCCCGGCAATTATGTGAAGAACACCGTCATCAACGGGCTGGATGCGGCGGCGAAAATTCCTGCTGCCACCGTCTTCCATGCGGGCACGGTAGCGAAAGACGGCCAGGTGATTGCGACCGGCGGGCGCGTGCTGGCGGTGACCGGCTTTGGCGCGGATGTGAAAACCGCGCAAGGCAACGCCTATAAAGCGGTGGATGCGATCAAATGGCCGGAAGGCTTCTGCCGCCGCGATATCGGCTGGCGCGCACTTTAATCAGCCTTTATTTAACCGTTCGGCGCGGATTTTCATGCCGGTGGCAAGCCGGCGGATGACCACCGGGGCGGCCTGGGTAAAAGCGGCGCCATAGGGGGTTTTGAAATCATCCGGCCGGCGCTGGTAGCGGCCGAGCACGTCGATCGCGCGGTCGGTGACGCGCTGGCTGCGCGGGGCATCGCGGCGGGCGGTGCCGGCGGTATCATATTGCTGCGCATGAAAATTTGCCATGCGCCTGGCCCATACACTGAAACCCGCAAACGCGGCAATCAATAGAACCGCGGGGCCAAAACTGAATTCAAGCGCCGCCGCCTTGAAACCGAGATCGGATGCCGCAGCGGCGGTGATAATGCCGCCCGTCCCGCTGGCGATGGCGCCGGCCAAAGCGATAAAACCGGCGCGCTGGCGTTCGATCTGCAGGTCTTCGATGGCGGTGTGATAAATATCGGCAGCGCGCACATAGCCGGGGTTTTGCGTGGCCAGCACCATCTGGCCGACCAGCTTTTCAGCGTCGGCGCTGTTTTTGTTATCTTGCTTTCGCGCGTTGTGCGATGCGCGGTCGAGCGCGGCGCGGCCTTCAATGATGTGGCGGTGCGCGGCGATAAATTCATACATATTTTGCGGTGTGGTCATATGGCATTCCTAATATGGGCGCCAGTATAGACCGCTTGTTATGCAAATAAATTACAAAATAAACGCCGCCAAATCAGCGTTTTTAGCAGGCACGCGGGGCCCCCGCCTCCCCGCCCTGCGGCCGGGATGGAGGGAAACCGGCACCCGCTTACAAATGATCTGCTATTACAAATGATCCCTGGCCAGCAGTTCCGCGATCTGCACGGCATTCAGCGCCGCGCCTTTGCGCAAATTATCGCTCACGATCCACAAATTCAGGCCGTTATCGATGGTCTGGTCTTCACGGATGCGGGAAACGAACGTCAGATCATCGCCCGCGGCTTCCACCGGGGTCACATAGCCTTCATCGGCGCGGTGATCGACCACGCTCACCCCCGGCGCTTTCTTCAAAATCGCGCGGGCTTCGGCGGCCGAAATGGGCTTTTCAAATTCCACGTTCACGGCTTCGGAATGGGCAATAAAGACGGGCACACGCACGCAGGTTGCCGTGACCTTGATCTTGGGATCCAGAATCTTCTTGGTCTCCGCCATCATCTTCCATTCTTCCTTGGTCATGCCGTCTTCCATGAACACATCAATGTGCGGAATGACGTTGAAGGCGATCTGCTTGGTGAAAATCTCGTTCTTGATCGCTTCATTCACATAGACGGCGCGCGTCTGGTTGAACAGTTCATCCATCGCTTCCTTGCCCGCGCCGGAAACGGATTGATACGTGGCAACCACAATGCGCTTGATGGTGGCGGCATCGTGCAGCGGCTTTAAGGCCACCAGCATCTGAATGGTCGAGCAGTTCGGGTTGGCGATGATGTTTTTCTTTTTATAACCACCTAAGGCCTGCGGGTTTACTTCCGGCACAATGAGCGGCACATCCGGGTCGGTGCGGAAGTGGCTGGTGTTATCAATGACCACGCAGCCCTGCTTGCCCGCGCGCGGCGCGAATTCCGCCGAGATCGCGGCGCCGGCGCTCGATAAACAGATATCCGTGCCGGTGAAATCATAACCGGCTAAATCCTGAACCGTTAAATCCTCTTCGCCGAATGATACCTTCGAGCCCGCGCTTTGCTTCGAGGCCAGGGCCACGACTTCGGAGACGGGGAATTCCCGCTCGGCTAAAATAGAAAGCATTTCGTGGCCCACGGCGCCCGTGGCCCCTACAACCGCGACTTTAAAGGATTTTTTGGTCATTAATAATCTCGTTTTGAAAGTTTTGCTGACGGCTTTTCTGCCTTCTATACTCGCAAAGCTATTTCAAATTTCATAGAGCTAATTTTCGGGGCTTCATTTTTAAGGGTCTTATTAAACGTGAAATTCAGGCGACCAACATTCCGGCCAAAGCATGCCGCGCCAGCCAGCCAACCCATGCCGCCCACCATTTACCGGGCCGCCGACTGGCACGATGCCGCGCGCATTAAGGGCCGCTATATCAATGCCAATTCACTCGCCGCCACGCTGGCGCAGGAGCTGTTCTATTTCAACGGCAAAGGCGTGACCATGGAGGGGCTGAGCCCCATGGGTAAAGACTTCGTGGATCATCTGCTGGCCGGCACCGGCTGGCAGGCGGATGATTTCACCGATGCCAAATACGGCATTACCATCAAAGTCAGTGGCACGCGCACCAGCGCGGATGGTCTGGTTTCCTCCGAAGACCCCACGCCCAACCGCGATGCCGTTGTTACCATGGCAGCGCTGATGGGCATGCAGTACGGGCTGGGGGATGCCGCCGCCACCATGCGCATGTTTAAATACGGTGGCCATGCAGTCAGTCTAGGCAAACCGCTTTTTGGTTTTGTTTTTGGCGCGGCAGGCGCCATTCTTACCAACGAACAGGGCTTCTGGGGCATGCTGGCGGGCGCGGCGATTGGCGACGGGCTTGGCGTGTTCGGCGCGGAAAGCTACCGCCGCCATGTGCATATCAAAAATTTTGGCCGCTTGTTTGATACCCTGATGGAAGTGCGCAGCCCGATTGCCCAGCAACCCATCGTGGAAAACTGGATCGCCGCCGCCACCGAAACCGGCGCGCGCGTGAACATCATTGAAGATACGTTCTTCCGCCAGCGCCGACTGGCCGCCAACCTTGCCGATGACGGCCATATGCGCACATTCTATGAAACGCGCAGCCGCCTGAATGTGGCCCGCCATACCCCTGCCATGCTGGGCGCAGAAATTGCCGAACGCCTGACGGGTGCGCCGCTGTCGTGGAAAAACGCGCCACAACGGCCCTTCCTGAAGGAACAGACCGGCTTTATTCTGGAAGCCCGGATTGATAAAGGCCCCTTCCGCCACAGCCGCGCGCGCATTGTCATCGACCGCCTCGGTAAATTTTCGCTTTCAGATCCGTCGATGTAATTAGCGGTTCTTGGCGCGTTCCACGCTGATCATCAACGGCGTGGCGCGCAGGCTGGCCATGATGGTGTTCAAGTGTTCGACGTTGTTCACTTCCACATCCACCAGCACATCGAAGAAATCGACCGAGCGGTTGGTGATTTTTAAATTGATGATATTGCCGTTGGAACGGCTGATGGCCCCCGTGAGGTTGGCCAGCGCCGACGGCATGTTCGAGATCACCACATTCAGGCGGCCCACGGTTTTTTCGCCGTGCTGCGTGTTGTCTTCCCACGCCACATCCAGCCAACGTTCGGGCTGGCTGGCAAAACTGTCCAGCGTGTCGCAATCGGCGGTATGTACCGTGACCCCCTTGCCGGTGGTGACAATCCCCACAATGCGGTCGCCCGGCAGCGGGTGGCAGCAGCGCGCGTAATGCACGGCCATGCCGGGAATAAGTCCGCGTAAGGTAAGCGGCTTCTGGCCTTTGGCGGCGGGCATCGGCGCGCTCTTTTTGGCCTGAACAGTCGCCTTGCCGAGCGCTTCCGATTTCCAGACATGCTGCGGATAGAGGGCCCTTAGAATATCGCGCGCGGAATGCAGGTTGGCGCCGATATGCGCGTATAAATCTTCCACGTCTTCCGCCTGGAATTTGGCGAGCACGTTCTCAAGGTCTTTTTCGTTAAAGACCACGCCTTCTTCCGCGAACAGTTTCTGCATGATCGGCTTGCCGAGCGCCACATATTCGCTTTTCTGCTGGGTGCGGATGAAGCGGCGGATGTGCGAGCGTGCCTTGGCGCTGACCACAAAGCGTTCCCACGCGGGGCTCGGCGAACCGGTCTTGGAGGTAATGACTTCCACCTGATCACCGTTGCGGAGCTGCACGCGCAGCGGCACCATGCGGCCGTTCACCTTGGCGCCCACGCATTTATCGCCCACCTTGCTGTGTACGGCATAGGCAAAGTCGACGGGCGTGGAACCGCGCGGCAGCGCAATCAGATCGCCCTTGGGCGTGAAGCAGAACACCTGATCCTGAAACAGCTCAAGACGCGTATAATCAAGGAATTCTTCCGGTTTCTGCGCGGATTCCACGATATCGAGGAGTTCGCGGAGCCACCTATATTGCCGGCCATCCAGCTTTTCTTCGCCGGTTTTATAGGCCCAGTGCGCGGCGATGCCGAGTTCGGCGATCTCGTCCATATGCGCGGTTCTAATCTGGATTTCGATGCGCTGCTTCATCGGCCCGATGATGCCGGTGTGCAAACTTTGGTAATCGTTGAGCTTGGGCGTGCTGATGTAATCCTTAAAGCGCCCCGGCACCACCTGGTAATGGCTGTGCAAAACGCCCAGCGCCTGATAGCACTGTTCGGTATTTTCCACGATCACGCGGAAACCGATGATATCGGAGAGTTGCTCGAATGCGATGTTCTTGCGCTGCATTTTGCGCCAGATGGAATGCGGCGTTTTTTCGCGGCCCACCACCTTGGCTTTGACGCCCGCCTGATCCAGCACGCTTTGCAACTCGGCGATGATGTGCGAGACCACATCGCTGCCTTCCGCGCGCAAAAATTTCAGGCGCGTCATGATGCTCTCGCGCGCTTCCGGGTACAGCTCGCCGAAGGCTAAATCTTCCAGCTCTTCCTGCATCTGCTTGATGCCCATGCGCTGGGCTAAAGGCGCGTAAATCTCCAGCGTTTCCGCGCTTTTCTGGCGGCGCTTTTCCGGCTTTTTCACGAAGTGCATCGTGCGCATGTTATGCAGCCGGTCGGCCAGCTTGACCAAAAGCACGCGGATATCCTCCGCCATGGCGACAATCAATTTCCGGAAATTTTCCGCCTGATGCGCCTTATCGCTCTGGAATTCGAGGCGCGAAAGTTTCGTGACGCCTTCCACCAGCGTCGCGACTTCCTCGCCGAACAGCGATTTCAAATCGTCTTTGGTGGCGCCGGTATCTTCAATCGTATCGTGCAAAAGCGCGGTGGCGATGGATGCGCTATCCAGCTTCATTTCGGTGAGAATGCTGGCCACTTCCAAAGGGTGCGAGAAATACGGATCGCCCGAGGCGCGCATCTGGTTGCCATGCGCCTTCATGGAATAGACATAGGCGCGGTTCAATAAATCTTCGTCCACCTTGGGGTCGTAGCTGCGAACTTTATCCACCAACTCGTACTGGCGGATCATGCGTTTTTTCGGGCGCGTCACCGCCTCCAGCTGCGGGCCGATTTCGGCCTTCGCAGTCGCCTTGGCATCCGTGGGCGGCGTTTCGTGGTTCATGGCTATAAGGTAGCGTGAATAACGGCGTTTCCTATATTGTAGGGCGAGATTAGGCCAAAAAGGCTTAATTTTTGGCTATGCTCAAAACCCTGAAATCGCTGGGTTTTTGGCCGTTTTATGGGTGGATGAACAGCTTGATGCCATCCGCAATGAACTGCACGGCCAGCGCCGCCAGCAGAATGCCCATAAGGCGCGCGATGATCTGAATGCCGCCCGGCCCGAAGGTGGCGGTGATTTTGGCCACGCCCCGCATGCAGAAATACGAAATCGCCACCACGCACAGCATGGCGATGATGGCGGCGATGCGGTCGCTCCAGCCCGGGGTCTGGTTGGAAAGCAGAATCATCGCGGTCATGCAGCCGGGGCCCGAAAGCAGCGGGATGGCCAGCGGAAATACCGCCACATCCCCGCCGGCATTCGTCGCCGCCGGGCTATATACCGATTTTTCCTGCACAATGGTATGATGGTCGTTATGGCCCATCAGCATGCGAAACGCGATGGTAAAAAGCAGCAGGCCGCCCGCAATGCGGAAAGCTTCCAGCGAAATGCCCATCAGATGGATCAGCACCGCGCCGAAGCACGCGAAGAACAGCAGCACGCCCAGCGCCACCAGGCTGGCTTTCTTGGCGATGCTCCGGGCTTCATCTTCAGAACGCTGCGCGGTGAGCGCGGCATAGACGGCGGCCGTGCCAAGCGGATCGATAAGGACAAGAAGGGTGACGAACGCGGAGAGGAAGTATTCCATGGCGCCAGTATAACCAAGCGGAATTTAAAGGGTATGCCCTTTTTTCCGTACCGTACGAAGGAAGCGCTCCAGGAACGAACTCTCCGGCCGCAGCAACCCGGCGCGGCGGCGGATGGCGTCATTTGAAAGGCGAT
Source organism: Pseudomonadota bacterium (assembly GCA_048498415.1). Lineage (GTDB taxonomy): Bacteria > Pseudomonadota > Alphaproteobacteria > UBA9219 > RGZA01 > JBEHYA01. The sequence goes on along the minus strand of JBEHYA010000067.1, from coordinate 1,842 downwards.
GACCGGTTTTGGGGAATTCTATGACATCGCCACTGTGCAAATTCTCGTCCAGCGATACCTTTTGCCGTTCGCGCTTGTCGCCCGGGGTTCGGCGCGTGAGCAGGGCGTAATCGTCGCATTCCAGCAACAATTCCGAATGCAGCTGCACCGCGGCTTCCGCCACGTTGGCGTTTGCTGGCATCAGCATGCAGTCGCGCGTGTCATGTTCGGTATTGGCGGTATGCACCACAAGATGCTCGCGCGCCGCGCGGCGCCAATCGGCCAGCAGTTTCACGATTTCATCCGACTTCGCATTACGGTCTTTCGATTTGCCGCGGCCATGTTCATAGACAAAGTGCGAACCCGCGCTGCTGACTTCGCGCTTCATCATGTCCCAGGTCTGCACCTTGATCTCGATGAGTTGCGGCTTCGCACCCAGTTCGAGGCGAAACTGAAGGGATTCAAAGCCTTCCTGCTTCTTGCGGTGGCCCAGGTAATCTTTCACATCCTTGACCGGGAACGCTTCGTTCAGCGCCATGCGGATTTCACGGCAGATTTCGCCGTCGTCCAGCGCCAGCGTTTTGGCGGCGGTGGATGCCTGCGGGTCGACAACAATGGTGTACGCAATCACATCCGAGACGAAAGGCGCGAAATGATCGGGCGTAATGCCGGGATTGCGCGGCTGCGGCTTGCCGGCCGCCACATCCGCCAGGTTTTCGTCAATATTGCGCTGGATTTTATCATGAAGCGATTTGGGCTTTTTATCGCGGCCGAAAATGGCCACGCCATCCTGCAGGCCGGTGCCGCTGAGCAGGCGGAATAAAAAGTCTTTGCCGGCGTCCAGAACCGCTTCCGTGTCGTCGGGCGTGGGGCAGTGCAGAAACGTTGCAAAATCTTCCACCTGCTTGTGCACATAGCCCGCCAGCTGCTGGAAGCGCCGGGGATTGGTAAGGCGCAGGCATTCGTTTTCAATCGCGGCGCGCAGGCGCGGCAGCGTGCGGTAGCCGGAAAAGCCTTTTTCTTCCACCGTACGCTTGAAGGATTCAAAATCGATGAGATCGGCCAGCACCGCATGCACGCGCATGGCGTTATACACTTCGCGGATCAGCTTGTTGCGCTTGCGGCCCTGCAGTTCCTCGATCGGCACCGTATTGGCTTTGAGGCGCAGCAGCAGGGCGAGCACGCGCACTTCCGTGCCTTCCAGCCCGCCCACGCCCATGACTTCCAGGCAGGTCAGGTGGTTATTCTTGCGCTCCACGCCTTCGGGGTGCACATTGAGGGCCTCCAGTGGCACATCGGACGAGTCGGAAAGCGGCTTGAGGCGGGCGGGCGAGAGCACATCCACATCACGCACGCGTAAAGCCCGGCTGATCGTCGGCGTTACCTCGCGGTAGCGTTGATCGATGGTGCCGTCATGCGTGAACAGTTCGTTGTTGATCTGGCGTAAGTAATCGGGGTTGAATTCTTCCTCGCCGTTCGGGCGCACGCTGGCATAAAGAATGGCGGCCAGCACGGTGGAAAGTTTGGGCCGCAGATAACGCGCCGCGCCTTCGCCCATCACCAGCGGATCGGAAAACAATTCATCGCGCCGGGTCAGTGTGCGGCGCGCGCTGGTCATCTCCGCCCATTCACAGGCGCGCCTGACAACATCCATATCCCGCTCGGGCACGAAATCGGCATCGCTTTCGCGCAGCTTGTTCTTGATGTAGTCGAGGCGCCGCAGGTCTTTGGCCGTGAAATAATATTCAGGCTGACCGCGCGCGGCGACAAGATGGAGGGGCGACCTGCTTGCCATGCCGTTCATTAAACAGCACCCGGTCGGCAAGTAAATAGCCCCTCATGCGGGCCCCAGCATTACTGCGG
>JBEHYA010000066.1:0-11015 GCA_048498415.1 Pseudomonadota bacterium | reverse complement strand
AAACGCCGGAGCCGTATGTATGGCTGGACCCGGCGGAAGTCAGTAACCTGCGCGAAAGCATGATCGCGCGCGACCCGCAAAAAATCGCCGCCGCCATGCCAGATGCTAGCTCCCTCATTATGCGCGAAGTGCATATGACCACGGCGCAGTTCACGGCCGCGCAGAAAGAAGTGGCCGAGCCTTATACGCGCATGGAAAAGACCGAAGATGCTGCACTACTCGCTGATATCAAAGGCCTGCTTGCCAAAAACCCGAATGCCAAAGACCGCCTGGCTTTGCTAGAAAATGGCGAAGCCACCCTCGGCCTGCAACGCTATAAGCCCGGCGAGGCACGTGTGGAAGGCGACCCGCTCGGCTATGTGACAAACGAGCGCGAGATTTATCTCGTCGGCACCGATCGTAAAGACTTGGCCCAGAAAGCGGTGTTTCTCGATCATGAGCTGGAGCATGTTGACCAGCATAAAAAACACGGCGATTTCTTCAAAGCCAACCGAACGGTCGTGGATGATCTGGTGCGCGACCATCTGATGGAATGCGGCGCTTATGCCGCCATGTCCGTCACCGACACCGTTTTGCGGCGCGCAGGCATCAATGGGAGTGAAGCGCTCGCCCCCGATACGCTCGGCTATGCGTCGGATCAAATCTATGCCAACAGCATCGCCAATGGCTTAAGCCCGGAAAAAGCAGGCGCCAATGTTATGGCGCTGAATTTCATGGAACTGATCGGCCCCGGCCATCTCGATTCATATGAAAAGAAATGGGCCGCCAGTAATCAGGATTATTATGGCCGCCCCGATCTACCCGACCTTATCGCAAAATGCCCTTACAGCAGCCCCGAATTCATCGCCCGCTTTACCGATACCGGCAACGGTTCTTACTTAAGCCCCGCGCAGATTGAAGAAGCCCGCGCCGAACTACAAAAGCTGGGCCAGTCCGAATTTGCACGCCCGCTTCAGCAAGGCGTTAAACCCCGCGCCTTTACATTGGCCTGAGCCATATTTTAGCTGCCATTTCTATTGTTAGCGCCACCCCCAAAAGCAGGCGTTTTTCTTTCATGCTCCGGGTGCTAGTTTGGCGCGGGTATTTTTAAGGACTATTTTAGATGGACCGGCGTCTTTCGCCCGACGATTTAAAAGATCTCGATGCGCAGCAGGTGTCACCGCGCCTGCGCCAGATTATTTTGGCCGTTCTGGGTGCTGAAGTGGCCGGCGCTGCGCTGGTTGCCGGCGTGTTTCTTCATATGCAGTGGCAGCATGCGCAGGCCGAAGCATTGGCCACGGCCTGGCAAACAAATATGACGGATGTTGTCTGCACCACCGGCCTGCAGGCCCGCGGCGGAAAGCCCACGCGATACACTGTCGCCCAGATCAAAGCCGCGCAGTGGCTGCCCGACGATATTCCCGAAGATATCAAGGCCAGTTATTGCTACCCCGTCACGCCGGCGGGCGAACGGATCTGGACGGTCGCGGGGCTTAAGCACGGCTAGGCGGGGAATTAGACGGCGATATCCATATAGCTGCCGCGCGTCTCGCCGCGGGCGGCTTTTTCCTTGGCTTCCTGTTCCATCTTCTGTTTGATCTCTTCGGCGATCTGCTTGTTGATCGCATCGCGCTGTTCGGGGGTCATGGCCTTCAGCTTTTCTTCCGTTAAATTATGGGCGGCCAGCCACTGGTCGCGCAGCATTTCGGCCGGCGTTTTCTTCATGTAAGTCATGAAGCCCTGCACGGCCGCCTGGCCTTTCTTTTTTGCAGCCGCGGCAATTTCTTCCGGCGTTTGCGGCGTGTTTTGCCCCAGCGCCGCTAACAGACTAGCGGCGTTTGTGCTGGTATTATTGATGGAACCGATCGTCATCGCTTATCCATAGCGGGCGGCAAAAAACCGCGCCTGCTATGGAATATGCAATTTGCAAGCCATATTGGTTAAACGAATTTAACCTTGAAGGAAGCCCGCGCTTAGCTGTGCTTCTTTTTCTTGTGGTGATGCTTCTTCTTGGCCTTCTTCGCGTGATGCTTCTTGGCCTTCTTCTTGGTCACATGCTTTTTGTTCGCGGCATGGTGCTTCTTGATTTCGCCAGAGGGCGTAATGGAATGGCCGGCGGGCACGCTGGTGCTGTCAATCGCATCCACATGCTCGGGTACTGCCGCAGGTTCAGCCGCGGGCGCCGTCTCGGTAACGGGGGCGGGTTCTTCCGCGAGATTGATCGGGCCGCCATGGGCCGGCACGGCATGCGCCGGCGCAAATGGCGAGGACGGCGCGCCGAGCTGAACGGATTCAACCGGCGGTTCCGCCGCCAGCGCAACAGCCGGGGCAGCGATTAAAGCGAGCAGGAATGAAAGAGCGATGCGGCGCATGGCAATATCCTTTAAAAATGTGGTTTCCGCAGGTTAGCAGGTAACAGGCGTGGGGGCACAAGAATTCATTACAAATCGCTAACCAGTCGTTAACCGCCTTGTCTGAATAATTGGCACATGCGATTCATACCCGTCCTTTTTGTCATTATTGCGTCCGCCCTGCCGTTAACCGCCCAGGCCGGCCAGGCCGAAGCCAAGGAACTGGCGCGCAACGAAAACTGCGTGGTCGCCGGCATCAGCCAGATCGATGCCTCCACGGGTTCAACCGGCAGCGTGACTTACAAAGCGGTCTGCACCCTGCCCGGTTCCTTAAGTGAAGACGATAAAAAGCGCAACGGCTCGCTCACTATCCGGTGCGAAGGCGCGATGTGCAGCGTGATCAAGAAGGGCGAATAAATTCCGTATGTATGCCCCGTTGAAAAACAGGGCCCATGGTCCAGCAATCAACATGCGGATGGATGGGTACCGGCTTTCGCCGGTACGTACAAGAAGTTAGTGGGCCGCGGCCTGCTGGCCAATCACTTCAATTTTAGCGCGGATGATTTTGGCGCGGGCTTCCGCCATCGCCTTGGCTTCTTCCGTGGTCGCGGCCGCGAGCTCGCTCTCTTCTTTCGCGAGCTGCGTTTCTAAATCCGCAACTTTCACATCGGCCAAATCTACCGCGTCTTCGGCTAATGCCGTGCAGCGCTTGGGGTTCACTTCCACCAAACCGCCGGAGACGAGGATGCGCTTGGATATCTGGGTCTCGTTCTGCTCGTACAAATCAATGATGCCAACGCGTAGCGCCGAGATGAATGGCGAATGACCCGGCAGCACGCCGAAATCGCCTTCGCTGCCCGGCAGGGTCACTAACGCGACCGGCGCGCTGAACAGTTTCTTTTCCGGGCTGACCAGTTCGAATTCGATCATTACGCCGCCTCAGCCTGCAGCTTCTTGGCCTTTTCGATGGCTTCTTCAATGCCGCCGACCAGGTAGAACGCCGCTTCCGGCAGCGCATCGTGCTTGCCTTCCACGATTTCCTTAAAGCCGCGGATGGTGTCTTCCAGCTTCACCAGCTTGCCGGGGCTGCCGGTGAACACTTCGGCCACATGGAACGGCTGCGACAGGAAGCGCTGGATCTTACGCGCACGTGCCACGGTGATCTTGTCGTCTTCCGACAATTCGTCCATACCGAGAATGGCGATGATGTCCTGCAACGATTTATAGGTCTGCAGAATCTTCTGCACGCTGCGGGCAACTTCATAATGTTCCTTACCCACCACGCGCGGGTCAAGAATACGGCTGGTGGAATCCAGCGGATCCACCGCGGGGTAAATGCCAAGTTCCGCGATCTGGCGGGAAAGCACCGTCGTTGCATCCAGATGCGAGAAGGTGGTGGCCGGCGCGGGGTCGGTCAAATCGTCGGCGGGCACGTAAACGGCCTGCACCGAGGTGATCGAGCCCTTCTTGGTGGTGGTAATGCGTTCCTGCATGGCGCCCATGTCGGTCGCCAGCGTCGGCTGATAACCCACGGCGGAAGGAATACGGCCCAGCAAGGCCGAGACTTCCGAGCCCGCTTGGGTAAAGCGGAAAATGTTATCGACGAAGAACAGCACGTCCTGGCCCTGTTCGTCGCGGAAGTATTCCGCCAGCGTCAGGCCGGTGAGGCCTACGCGCGCACGCGCACCGGGCGGTTCGTTCATCTGGCCATACACAAGCGCAGCCTTACTGCCCGGGCCATCGGTCTTGATAACGCCGGATTCCACCATTTCGTGATAAAGGTCGTTGCCTTCGCGGGTACGCTCGCCCACGCCGGCGAATACCGAGAAACCGCCATGCGCTTTGGCGATGTTGTTGATGAGTTCCATGATGAGCACGGTCTTGCCCACGCCGGCGCCGCCGAACAAACCAATCTTACCGCCCTTCGCGTAAGGCGTGAGCAGATCGATAACTTTAATACCCGTGACCAGCACCTGCGCTTCGGTCGATTGTTCATCAAGCGGCGGGGCGGCGCGGTGAATGGGAAGGGTTTTGGCATGCTGCACGGGGCCGCGTTCGTCCACCGGTTCGCCGATCACGTTCATGATGCGGCCCAGCGTACCTTCGCCCACCGGCACCGAAATCGGCGCGCCCATGTCTTTGACCTGCGTGCCGCGCACCAGACCATCGGTTGAATCCATGGCGATGGCGCGCACGGTGTTCTCACCTAAATGCTGCGCGACTTCCATGACCAGGCGCTTGCCTTCGTTTTCGGTCTCCAGCGCGTTCAAAATGGCGGGCAATGCGCCATCAAACTGCACGTCAACAACGGCGCCCATGATTTGCGTGATATGGCCTTTAGTAGCGGTCATCGTCTTTCCTTTTTTTCGATCAAATAGCTAAAGTAACGTTGGTCAAAACTTCATTGCGGCGGTCATCCAGCTGGCCGCGCACCGGCTCATGCACAACAATAAACGGCACCCTCACGGAAGTACCATTAACAAAAGTATCATCGCCAATTTCAATCAGCGCGCGGCTAACGCCTTCTGGCGCGCTGATAATCAGTTTTGTATGGGGTGCGACAACATCGCCATTGTGCCAGTCTAAATGGCCCGCGTGGTTAAGCAGCACGACATGAAAAACGCTTTCATTGCCAATCACGACCGGTAAATCAAAATCAGCCATAGACATCGTCATGCTTAAACAGCCTCCGCCCCGGTTACGATTTCAATCATCTCCTTGGTAATGTAGGCCTGACGCGCGCGGTTATATTGCAGCGTGAGACGGCCGATCATGTCGCCGGCGTTGCGCGTGGCGTTATCCATGGCGTTCATGCGCGCGCCCTGCTCGCCCGCCGCGTTTTCCAGCAGCGCGCGGTAGACCTGCACCGCTACGTTGCGCGGCAACAGGTCGGCGAGAATGGATTGTTCATCCGGTTCAAACTCATACACCGCCGGCGCCTGCGCGTGCTTGGCTTCGTGCAGCGTCATTTCCGGCGCGGCGGCCTTTTCGGGCACCGGCACGGGGATAATCTGCTGCTGGGTAACAACCTGGGTGAGCACATTCTTGAAGCGGTTATAAATCAGGTGCGCTTCATCGAACTGCCCGCCGCTGAAGAGTTCCAGCAGCTTGCTTGAAATGACTTCGGCTTCCGCAAAGGTCAGCTTCTTGCGGCCGATATCTTCGTAATTGGCAACCATCAGGCTGGCATATTCACGGCGCAATAAATCGCGCACCTTGCGGCCCACAGTAATCAGCTTCACCTGCTTGCCTTCAGCTTGCAGCTTTTTAATCTGCCGGCGCGTCTCGCGCACGATGGATGAATTGAACGCGCCGCACAGCCCGCGATCCGAGGTTACCGCCAGTAACAACACCGTTTCCGATTTGCCGGTGCCGGCCAGAAGCTTGGGCGTCTCGCCATTAATCGCCAGATTGGCGGTCAGCGACTGCATGATGTGCGCCATCGCCTGCGCATAGGGCCGGCCGGCTTCCGCCTGCTCCTGCGCGCGGCGCAGTTTGCTGGCAGCCACCACCTTCATGGCGGACGTAATCTTGCGCGTGGATTTCACGCTCTCGATACGGGTTTTAAGATCTTTAAGATTGGGCATGTCGGCAGGGGCTTGGGGCGAACGGAATCATTGAAAAAGTGCCCCTTTTTCGTTGATGGGGCTATTTAAGTCAAGCCTTTCCTGCCCTCGTTTATTACGGGGTGCGGCGCAGCATAAAAAGCCCTCGTTTTACGGGCCTATTTCGCCCCTACTTTTTGGCCAGTTTCACCTTCAGGCCATCCAGTTCTTCCCGCATCACAATCTGGCACGAAAGCCGCGAGGTCGGCTCCAGATTTGATGCCAGGTCCAGCATATCCAGTTCATCGTTGCCCGGGGCTTCCAGCAAATCGGCAAAAGCCGGGTCAACCACCACGTGGCAGGTTGCGCATGCCAGCGAATGATCGCATGCGCCTTCCAAATCAATCTTGTGCATATGCGCGATATCAAGCAGCGAACTGCCCAGCGGCGCTTCTACGTCCAGCAATTTTCCATCGCGTGTCTCAAACATAACCTTCGGCATGCCTATTCCTTTTTCGGTGTCAGCAAAACCATGGGCGCGCGCGTTGCAAAAAATCCAGATGGACGAAGGATCATCACAATGATCATGCCAAGCCCGAAGGCAATCAGCCGGTAATCCTGCAAGCTTCGGAAAATTTCCGGCAATCCCACCAGAAACAATGTGGCAATGGCCAGGCCCAGCATATGGCCGTGGCCGGCCAGCACCACGATGGCCAGCACCAGTACGGACTCGCTAAACGTAAAGCTTTCCGGGCTGATAAATCCCTGCCGCGCGGCGAAAAACGCGCCCGCCAGCGCGCCCATGGCGGCGGCCAGCATGGTTGCCGCCAGTTTAATGCGTGTGACGTGCATGCCCAGCATGCCCGCTGCAATTTCATCATCCCGCACCGCTTCAAACGCGCGGCCCAGCGGCAGGCTGCGCAGGCGCTTCACAAACAGATAACACAGCGCCGCCAAAAGAAGCGCGAGGTAGTAAAGAAAAGTAATACGCGTCATCGGCTCGAAGCTGAGATGGAAAAAATCATAAAAGCTCTGCATGCCCGGCGGCGCCACGCGGTCGAAGGAAAGGCCGAACAGGCCGGGGCGCGGCACGCCGGTCAAACCATTCGGCCCGCCGGTAAAACTCACCCAGTTTAACAGCACGATGCGCAAAATTTCCGCAAAACCAAGCGTGACAACCGCATAATAATCCCCGCGAAGGCGCAGCACCGCCATGCCCAGCACGCCCGATATCAGCGCCGCGCTCAGCATCGCGGCCGGCAGCGCCACCCAGAAATCCAGCCCGGTATACCGCGCGAGCAACGCAAAGCAATACGCCCCAATCGCATAATACGCGACGAAACCCAGATCCAGCAGCCCCGTGAGGCCCACCACCATATTCAGCGCGCTTGCCAAAATTAAATACGTAAAAATCAGCGTCATCACATCCAGCACGTACCTTGATGATAACGGCGTGAGCGGCAGGATAACCGCAATCACCAGCAGCGCCGCCATGATCTGGCTGTAACGCTTATAGGGCACATTAAACGCCGGCAGTTTTATGTGGCTGTGTGTCTGCTGATAAATCCCGATCAGCAACCGCCCGACAAACACCCCCGCCACCGCCAGCCCCAGCATCCACCACTGCGGCTGAATGGTGAGACCCGTGGGGTTATCGACCGTGCGCAGGCCAATGAGATGGAAGAAAAGCAACAGCGCGATAACAGCAGCAAAAAACGCATCTCTTGCCGCATGCAAAAATCTACTCCCCTCCCTTCGGGAGGGGATAAAGGGGCGGGTAATCCTCTCCTTTAAACCAGACGCTTCGTTCAATGAAGAGGATTGCCCGCCCCTAACCCCTCCCGGAGGGAGGGGATTTTGATTTTGCCCCGCCATCAAATCTTCTCCATCACGCGCCGGCCCAAGAGGCCCTGCGGGCGCAGCAGCAGTACGATGATCAGCGTGAGAAACACCGCCACATCCTTATATTCCGCACTGATATATCCCGACCAAAACGCTTCAATGAGACCAATCAACAACCCGCCCAGCATCGCGCCGGGCAGCGAGCCGATCCCGCCCAGCACCGCCGCGGTGAACGCCTTCATGCCCGCCAGAAAGCCGATGAAAAAATCAACGACGCCGTAATACATGGCAACGCAGCACCCCGCCACCGCTGCTAATGCTGCGCCCAGAATAAACGTGGTGGAAATAATACGCTCGACCGGCAGGCCCAGCAGCGCAGCCATGCCCATATCCTGCTCCGCCGCGCGCATGCCGCGGCCCAGCGGCGTTTTGTGGATGATGTAGGTGATGCCCGCGCACAGCGGGACGGTGATCACCAAAATCGCGATCTGTAGATACGAAACATTCACCGTAAACCCATCCGCGCGTTCCAGCAGCGTGAAATGGCCGCTGAACAAGGGTGGCAGCGGCTTCACGCGTGGGCCCTGCGCCATGCGCACGTAATTCTGCAGCAACACGGAAACGCCGATCGCGGAAATCAACGGCGCGATACGCGGGGCACCGCGTAAGGGGCGATACGCCATGCGCTCCATCACATACCCATACGCCGCCGTCACCACCACGCTGAACAAAAACGCCGCGATAATGGCAAGCGGCATCGCCACCCCGCCGCCGATTGCCGCCACAATTGTAATCACCGCAATGAACGCGCCGATCATATAAATTTCGCCATGCGCAAAATTAATCATGCCGATGATGCCATACACAAGCGTATAGCCGATGGCGATCAGCGCATAAACCGCGCCCAGCGTCGTGCCGTTAAGGAGCTGTTGGAGGAAATAATCCATGCCCTCCACTATATGCAACTAATAGCGCTGTTGAACACGCGTTTTTTGCGCGTTATGACTGAAACCCGCGGCCCGCCCCGTATTACCGCGTGGCCGGCCATTTTTTTATTGACCGATTCATGAACGAACAGCTGAACCCATCCGAACTCACAGACCAGGCGATCATCGAACGCGCCGAGGAACTTTTCGAGCTGCTGCAAGCCGACGGCATCACACCCTCGCCGCTGGTGCGGAACTTAAGCCATGCGTTCTTCAAACAGCTAACGCGGCTGTCGTACGATTTTCCCGAAAATTTTTCCCTCAAGGCCGGCATCGCGGCGTGGACGATTTCACGCAAACACCCATGGGAAGACCGCCCGATATATCGCTGGAAAGTCGAGAATTTTTTTCAGGAACATTACGGCGCGCTAGCCAAGCAAACACCCATTCCCCTCACATTCATCGGTCTGATTGATCCCTCGCTCTACCGCACGTTGTATGGTGCGCTTACACGCCTTGGCCACGTATTTCCGCCCGGCATCGCCCATGACAATGCCGACCCGCAACGCCCACGGCCGCATACCGGCCAACCGTCACTCGATCAGGCCTTGCCGTAATTTCTGACGGTGCTTATTCTTATGCCCATGACCTTTTTCCATGAATGGCTTTTGCTCGTCTCCATTTTTTCCGTCGCCCTCATGGCGCCGGGACCGGATTTTATCATGGCGGTGCGGAATTCCGTGCTGCATGGCCGGCTGGCCGGCGTATTCACCGCCATCGGCTTTGGCGTGGGCGTGCTGTTTCACGTGAGCTACTGCCTGCTCGGCCTTTCAGCCCTCATCGCCGGTTCCGTCACCCTCTTCACCATTCTGAAATTTATTGGCGCCGGCTATCTGTTTTATGTCGGCATCAAAGCGCTGCGCTCCAAGGGCATGAAGCCGCTCACGATTGAAGAAAAAGCCGCGCCCGCCAAAAGCAATTTCATGGCGTTTCGCGATGGGCTGATTACGAATGCCATCAACCCCAAGGCCATTCTGTTTTTCTTCGCGCTGTTCACGCAGATTTTGCAGCCCAACCAGTCACTCGCCCACATGGCGGCCTATGGGCTTACCTGCGCCATCATGACCGCGCTGTGGTTCTCAATCGTCGCGCTATTCCTCACACAGGCCAAAGTGCGCGGCACGTTCCTGAAATTCTCCGGCGCGATCGATAAAGTCTGCGGCACGCTGTTTATTCTGCTGGGCGTGCGTTTGGCCCTGCAAAAGGCCGTCAGCCACTAATTAATTGCACAGCGGCAGACGCGTCGGGCGTTTATCGTCGCTGGCGCGCACATATTGCAGAATTTCCGCCGCGTTCAGTTTTGAGACCCACGGCAGATAATCCGCCCATTCCTTGCAGAACGGCTTGGGGCCCATGCGGCCCACTTCATTGGCCTTCTGGTTCGCCAGCTTGGTGCGGAAATTATCAATCACTTCATTGCGGCTGCGGCCCGTGCCAGAAAATTTCTTCGCAATCACCAGTTCCCAGGTATGAATGATCGCCGAATTTTTCTGCAGGAAGGCGGCATACGACTTTTTAAGGTCTTCGCCCTTGGTCGAATACCGGCAGGTCAGCAGGATGACTTCCGTATCGCTGTGCATGCGCAGGCCCCGGTCGGCATCGAATTCTTCCTGATGATAGCATTGTTCCGCTGCGTTCGCCGCACCCGCGCACAGAACCAGCATTGCAACCAGCAACCACTTCTTCATCTCACACCTTTTTTCCAATTATTCCCACTCGATCGTGCCGGGCGGTTTGCTCGTCACGTCATAAACCACACGGTTGATGCCCTTCACCTCGTTAATGAGGCGCGTGGCGCATTTGCTTAAAAACGCATGCTCGAACGGGTAGGAATCCGCCGTCATGCCATCCACCGATGTCACCGCACGTAAGGCCAGCACATGGTCGTAGCTGCGCCCATCGCCCATCACGCCCACCGTGCGCACGGAAGTCAGCACCGCAAAAGCCTGCCAGATCTTGTCGTAGAGGCCGGCTTTGCGAATTTCATCCAGATAAATGGAATCCGCTTTGCGCAGAATTTCCAAACGCTCGTAGGTAATCTCGCCAATCACGCGGATCGCGAGGCCCGGCCCCGGGAACGGATGACGGCCAATGAACGCTTCCGGCAAGCCCAGCTCGCGGCCCAGCGCGCGCACTTCGTCTTTAAAAAGTTCGCGTAAGGGTTCCACCAGCTTCATATTCATGCGTTCCGGCAAACCGCCCACATTGTGGTGTGATTTGATGGTGACGCTTGGGCCGCCGGTGAACGACACGCTCTCGATTACATCAGGATACAGCGTGCCCTGCGCCAGAAAATCCGCGCCGCCAACTTT
>JBEHYA010000065.1:0-11359 GCA_048498415.1 Pseudomonadota bacterium | reverse complement strand
GTCATCTCCCGTAAAAGCGCAGGCAGGGTTATTTTCTCCTGGCAATAACCATGAAGATTTATGACAATTAATACCGTAAAATATGCAACCGAGCAGAAAACAGCAGGCCCTCGGCCAGTCATAAAAAAAAGCCCCGTGAATTGCACGGGGCTTTTTTATTGGTTGGGCGGCGAATGCCTTAGGCCGATTTCGGCTCTTTTTCCTTCTTGCCTTCGCCGTAGCTGTACAGGGGCTTAGTGCCACTATCCACGTTGTCTTTGCTGACCATCACCTTGTCCACGGTGCCCATGCCGGGCAGCTCGTACATCGGCTCAAGCAGAATGCCTTCCATGATGGAACGCAGACCACGCGCGCCGGTTTTACGGGCAATCGCCTTCTTCGCAATGGCGTTCAGCGCATCATCCGAGAATTCCAGCTTCACGTCTTCCATCTCGAACAAACGCTGATACTGCTTCACCAACGCGTTCTTCGGCTTGGAAAGGATTTCCACCAAAGCGGTTTCATCCAGATCATTCAGCGTGGCAATGACCGGCAGACGGCCCACGAATTCGGGGATCAAACCGAATTTCAGCAGGTCATCGGGTTCCACTTCACGCAGAATGTCGCCCTGGCGGCGTTCGTCGGGCCCGCGCACATCGGCACCGAAGCCGATCGAGGAACCACGGCCGCGGCCGGAGATGATTTTTTCCAGGCCGGCAAACGCGCCGCCGCAGATGAACAGAATGTTGGTCGTATCCACCTGCAGGAATTCCTGCTGCGGATGCTTGCGACCGCCCTGCGGGGGCACAGAAGCCATGGTGCCTTCCATGATTTTCAGCAGGGCCTGCTGCACGCCTTCGCCCGACACGTCGCGGGTGATGGATGGGTTATCCGACTTGCGGCTGATTTTATCGATCTCATCAATGTACACGATGCCGCGCTGGGCGCGTTCCACGTTGTAATCGGAGGCCTGCAAAAGCTTGAGGATGATGTTCTCAACGTCTTCACCCACATAGCCCGCTTCCGTGAGCGTGGTGGCATCCGACATCGTGAACGGCACATCGAGAATACGCGCGAGCGTCTGCGCCAGCAGCGTTTTACCGCTACCCGTGGGGCCCAGCAGCAGAATATTCGATTTCGCCAGCTCGACTTCCGAGCCGCCTTTGCTGCCATGCGCCAGGCGCTTGTAATGGTTATGCACCGCGACCGACAGAATGCGCTTCGCGTGGTCCTGCCCGATCACGTAGTCGTCGAGCACTTCGCGGATATCGCGCGGCGTGGGCACGCCATCCTTGGTTTTCGCGATGGAGGTCTTGGTCTCTTCGCGGATGATATCCATGCAGAGTTCCACGCATTCATCGCAGATGAACACGGTGGGGCCGGCAATCAGCTTGCGCACTTCATGCTGGCTCTTGCCGCAGAAAGAGCAGTAGAGCGTATTCTTGCTATCTGCGCTGCCTGTCTTGGACATTCAAAACTCCTGGTGAGAGACCATCTGAAAAAACAACAACCGAACTTAACTTTAGGGTAGCCCCGCAGTGCTTAACGCTTCCTAAACAACACACGCTTCGCAACTGCAAACATCGCTACAGATAACGTTAGACTGCTGGCCCAAGAAGGCAAGCGGAAATCTTTTCCTGCCTCTTTTTTGCATGGCAAAATTTGATCGGATGCACGCCCCTGCGAAGGCAGGGGCCCATGCGTCGACACGCAGTGACGCGTATTCACTGAAGGAGTTTGCAAGCGGAAAGATGGGCCCCTGCCTTCGCGAGAGGCATACACATCAAACGCTTACGCCGCCTTCTTTTCCGCGCCCGCCGGGCGTTCGGAGATCACTTCATCGATCAAGCCGAATTCCTTGGCTTCCACGGGCGACATAAAGCGGTCGCGTTCAACGGCAGCTTCAATCGTCTCCAGCTTCTGGCCGGTGTGCTTGACGTAGATCTCATTCAAACGCTTGCGCAGACTTAAGATTTCGCGCGCCTGAATTTCGATATCCGTGGCCTGGCCACGCGCACCGCCCGAGGGCTGGTGGATCATGATGCGGGAATTCGGCAGGCTGTAGCGCTTGCCCTTGGCACCGCCAGCGAGCAGCAGCGAGCCCATCGAGCACGCCTGACCGATCACAATCGTGGAAACATCCGGTTTGATGTACTGCATGGTATCGTACATCGACATGCCCGAGGTCACCACGCCGCCCGGTGAATTGATATAGAAGTAAATATCCTTGTTCGGGTTTTCCGATTCCAGGAACAGAAGCTGGGCGCAGATCAGGCTCGCCACATAGTCATTCACTTCGCCCGTCAGGAAAATGATGCGTTCCTTGAGAAGGCGCGAATAAATGTCGAATGAACGCTCGCCGCGCGCGGTCTGCTCGATCACCATCGGCACCAGCGTGTTCATGCGGGGGGCAAATTCATTCGGGTCGAATTCGGACATGGGAGCTCCAAATAAAGGGTATCAGGCGGGAATCAGGCTAGTGAAGGTGATATGGTTAATTACCATGACAAAGTCCAGCCTGTCATCGGGTGTTTAATAATCGGTTACTGCCTATTTATTAGGCCCGCACCATATATGTATGCCCTGGCGAAGGCCGGGGCCCATTCTTCCGCATTCGGATTACCGATAGATGGGCCCCGTTTTTCAACGGGGCATACATGTGGATCAAACCGGTTCTTCCACGACCTTGCGGCCAACAAGCGAACCAGCCGTGAACAAACCAATGGAAATCCAGATCAGCACGAAGCTGCCCAGCTGAATGGCGTTGATGGGCTCGTGGAAGATAAAGACCGCGATCAGGAAGGCGATTGTGGGTGCCAGATACTGGAACATACCAATCGTCGTCATGGAAAGCCGCTTGGTGGCATAGGCGAATAACAAAAGCGGCGTCGCCGTCGCCGGCCCGAACAGCGCCAGCAGCGCATAGGTGCCGGGCGTCATGGGCGTAGGCGAAGACGGCGTGCCGAACAGCACGAACAACAGCGCGAAGGGCGAAAGCAACAGCACCTCCAAAAACAAACCCGCCGCCGAACCCACCTTCACCGTTTTGCGGAAATAGCCGTAGAAGCCAAAACTGAACGCCAGCACCAGCGCAATCCACGGCAGGCCGCCAATGCCAATAGCCTGCACCACAACAGCAATCGTCGCCAGAATAACCGAGGCAAGTTGCAGCCCGTGCAGTTTTTCTTTCAGCAGCACCATACCGATGCCCACATTCACGAGCGGCACAATGAAATAGCCAAAGCTGGTATCCAGCACATGGCCGTTATTCACCGCCCACACGAACACCAGCCAGTTACCGGATAATAGAAGCGCTGACGCCAGAATGCCCCGCAACGTCGCCTTATCCCGCCACGCATCGCGCACCTCGCCGAATTTGCGCAGGCCAATCAGCAAGGCGCCCACGAACAAAATCGACCACAGAATGCGGTGGGAAACGATGATGCCGGGGTCAACATGTTCCACCAGCTTGAACAGCAGCGGAAACGACCCCCACAAACCATAGGCACCAAGAGCGGCCAGCGTGCCGGCGGGGAAGTGGATTTTCATCAATCTACCTACGTCATCCCCGCGAAGGCGGGGATCCACGAAAAGCCAAACAGGATGATTTTTGTCTTATGGCCTATCGTGGATGCCGGCCTTCGCCGGCATGACAAAATTACAAATTACGCTTCCGCCAGCTTGGTGAGCTCGTCGCGGCTGACCTTCTTTTCGGTGACCTTGGCCTTGCCGAAAATGTAATCAACTACCTTCTCTTCCAGGAGCGGCGCGACCAGCTGCTCGCGGGCCGACGCATTCTTGGTGAAGAACTCAACCACCTGCTTTTCCTGGCCGCGATATTTACCCGCTTCGCGGAAAATGGCCTGGCGAATATCTTCGCGGCCCAGCTCGATCTTGTTCACGCGGGCAACTTCGCTGAGCAAAAGGCCCAGACGCACGCGGCGATCCGCAATGCCCTGATAATCCTTCTTCAGCTGCTCGTCGCTCTTGCCCTTGTCGTCTTCATCCAGCTGGCCGGCGGCTTTGGCTTCCTGCACCTGCGCCCACAGCGTCTCGAATTCGCGGTTAGCAAGGGTCGGCGGAATGGCGAACTTGTTCACTTCCGCCAGCTTGTCCATGAGACGGCGCTTCAATACCGCGCGGCTCACTTCATTATAGTTCTTGCTGATCTGGTCTTTGACTTCTTTCTGGAGCATTTCCAGATTGTCAAAACCCGTGGCCTTGGCCAGCGCATCGTCGATCGCCGGTTCCTTCAACTGGCTCACGCTTTTCACGGTCACCGCAAACACGGCGTCTTTGGCAGCCAGATCCTTCACATAATAATCGGCGGGGAACTTCACCTTCACGTCGCGCTTATCGCCTTCCTTCACGCCAACCAGTTGCTCTTCAAAGCCTGGAATAAAGCGGCCGGAACCCAGTTCCAGTGCGAAATCTTCGCCCTTCATGCCGTCGCGGCGTTCGCCATCGACCGAGCCATCAAAATCAATCGTCGTCACATCGCCCATCTTGGCCGCAGTGCCTTTCGGCGCGGGCTCGGCGTTGCGGTTACCCTTGGCAATGCGCGATAACGCGTCGTTCAGGTCAGTATCGCTGACTTCCACCACCGGCTTTTCCAGCGACAGTTTGGCAAAATCATCCACCTTGATTTCGGGAATGACTTCGACATCCATCTTGAAAACCAGATCGGTCGTCGCGGGCAGCGCCTGCGGCACGTCCTTGAATTCAATCTTGGGTTCGATGGCCGGACGCAAACTCTTTTCGTTCACGGCTTTCAGTGTGGCGGTGTTCACGGTGTTCTCCACCACTTCGCCCAGCACCGACTGGCCATAGCGCTGCTGAATGACAGCGGCCGGCGCCTTGCCCGGGCGGAACCCATCCATCTTCACCGTGGCGCTGAGTTGTTTCAGCTTGTTGTCCACCTGGCGCTGAATGTCAGCAGCCGGAACTTTCACTTCGTACTGGTGAACCAGACCATCGGTTTTAAGCGCATTAACCTGCATTTTTTTGTCCTTAAAGTATAAAAACTGTTGTCGTATTACTCACTGGCGGCGCCAGGCGTAGCGAGCGCCACACAGCCCGTCGTCGCCCTTTGGGCTATGCCGGGCAGTCTACGCTCGCCTCCGCTCGCGTAGACTGGTGCGGGCGGAGGGACTTGAACCCCCACGTCTCACGACGCTGGAACCTAAATCCAGTGCGTCTGCCAATTCCGCCACGCCCGCCGCGAGGTTGCTAGGTTTTAGCGGGCCCACGCCCGCTTTGTCCAGCAGTCAATTGTGCCCTAATAATCAGGGTTTTAGTGGCAGATTTTAAAGCAGGCCGTGAAGCGGCTTAGTAGAAGAAGGGCATCATGAAGTGGACGAAGCGGCGAATGCCCTGATCGCGGCCCGTAATAGCCCGCGCGGGCGCATTCGGGTTATCGCCAGCCAGCACGGTTTTGGTGCCGGCCGCTTCAATCACCGCAGCCGAGGTGTAAACGCCTGCGCCAGCTATCAGCAGCAACGCCGCCGGCGTAAACATAAAGCCGGCCATCAGCGCCATGCCAACAACCTTGAACATGCCGCCCGCCATACGATCTTCCGAATACTTGTTTTCTTTGACAATGCGCGCCTGCACCGATTTGCCATTCGCAACCGTGTTGATGTTGCCTACAAAGGTGTTGTGCACATAATCCACGCCGCGCGTAATGCTCGCGCCCGTGCGTTGGAAAACCCCGATAATACCCGGCGCCGTTGCGGTCATCTCAGCCATGACAAATCCTTGAAAAATATGTGTACCAGTAGAATAGCAGGTTAGCGCTATTCCCCAAGCGGTTAAATAGTTTCTTGGTTAACTTAAGCCTGCGGCGCAGGCTTTGGCTTTAACACATCCGGCAAGCCCTTAATCAGGTCTTCCGCGATCAGGCACGGGCCGGCTTCGTTGGCCACGGCGCCGTGCAGCCAGGTGGCCATGCAGGTGGCGATAAAGGCGTCTACGCCCTGCGCCATGAGGCCAGCAATAAAGCCGGAAAGCACATCGCCCGTGCCGGCGGTGGCCAGCGTGGCGGGGGCGTTGGTGTTAACAATCGCCATGCCTTCGGGCGAGACGATCACGCTATCCGCGCCTTTCAGCAAAAGCGGGCAATTCACGTAAGCTGAGGCCAGACGCGCGCGGGTAATTTTATCTTTGTTGGGGTCGACATGGCGCGGCGTGAAGATGCGCTGGAATTCGCCTTCATGCGGGGTCAGCACACACATGTGATGCACGTTTTGCAGGGAGGCCTGCAACTGTTCCACCTCCCCCGCGAACACGTTCAGCGCATCGGCATCCAGCACGCAGTGTTTGCCGGCCTGCAGGGCGAGCAGCACGGCTTTTCGCGTATTCTCATTATCGCCGGCACCGGGGCCGAGCAACGCCACATTATAGCGCTTATCAAGCAGCAGATTGGCGAAGGCCGTTTCAAAATCCGGCCCCTCGCCCAGCATGCGCACCATAATGCTGGTAAGCGCCGCCGCGTAAATCATGAAGGCGCTATGCGGCGCCGCTACTGTTACTAACCCGGCGCCCATGCGCTGCGCGGCTAATGCGGCCAAGCGCGAAGCGCCTGTGAGTTCCGCGCCGCCCAGCACCAGCACATGGCCGCGGTCGTATTTATTCGCATTCAATTGCGGACGCGGATAATAGCCTGACCATAAATCCGGATGGTTCTCGCTGATCGTCAGCGTCATGTTCGATAACGCCTGCTCCGGCACGCCGATATCCACCACAACCGTCTCGCCGCACAGCATGCGGCCCGGCATCAACACATGCGCCAGCTTCTTGCGGTAAAAACATACCGTGAGCTCCGCCGAAATCGCCTGCCCAAACACCTGCCCGCTATCGGCATTCAGGCCGCTTGGAATATCTACCGATACCACCGGCACGTTGGAGGCGTTGATGAGCTGCAAAATGCCCGCCGCCTCCCCGCCAATCGCGCGCCGCAAACCAATGCCATACAGCGCATCAACAACCAGCGCGGCGCCCTTTTCCAAAGCGCCCTGCATGGTGGCAATGCTGGCCGTAATTACGCTGCCGCGCCAGCGCGAGGCCGCGGTTTTGGCTTCCGCCGTCAGTTCTTCCAGCTTGCCATACAATAAAATGCGCACCGGCCAGCCTTTGGCGGAGAGATGCCGCGCCGCTACAAACCCATCGCCGCCATTATTACCCGGCCCGCACAGCACAATGGTGGGCCGCTTGGCATAACGCGCCATGATGGTCTCGGCCACAGCCAGGCCAGCGCGTTCCATCAGCACGATCAAAGGCGTGCCCGCCTGCACGGCCATCTGCTCGGCCTGACGCATCTGCTGGGTGGTGAGAATAATATGCTGGGAAGGCGGCAGCGATGGCGGCGGTGTTTCTTCGGCGCTTGAACTGGCGGCGACCTGCGGCGATGGCGTTGGAACCGGCACGACTTCAGTCGGCGTTTCAGTCACGGCAGGAAGATTATCAGTAGGCTCAGCCATTCATTGCGTCCGGGTTTCGTGGCATTCTAACAGAAGGCTGTGCAGGAAATGGGGCGACCGACGGGGATCGAACCCGCGACATTTCGGACCACAACCGAATGCTCTACCAGCTGAGCTACGGCCGCCATTCCCTCGAACGAAGGGACAGCCAAGATAGGGGTATAAGCTATTAAAATCAATCCAATAGAACGAAAAGCTCAGAAATAGTTTGCTTGAGCAGATGCACAAAAAATGTAATAAAGATCGTCCGTCAGGCAGTTTTTTGCGGCGCTCAGCCCCTTGAATTGCATTTCAAAACGTCTGGCGGGTTTCTCCTCTCCGGCTATCCCCGCCTGGCGCTGGTCTCTTTATTCCACGCCACTCAATTGCTTATCAGGAGCAAACCCTTCCATGACAACCCCTACCCCAAAAGATATTCATAAACTTATTGAAGAACGCGAAGTTATTCACGTCAATTTCCGCTTCACCGATACGCGCGGTCTTTGGCAGCAGGTCACCCAGCACATTTCCACGGTTGACGAGACCATGCTCACCGACGGCCTGATGTTCGATGGCTCCTCGATCGCCGGCTGGAAAGCCATCAATGAATCCGACATGCAGCTGCAGCCGGATCTGAGCACCGCGGTGATGGATCCTTTCTCCGCCCAGCCCACGCTCAACATCACCTGCAACGTGATGGAGCCGGGCAACACGGCTTCCTATTCCCGCGATCCGCGCTCGGTAGCTTTACGCGCCGAAGACTTCATGAAGTCGTCGGGCATCGGCGATACCGCGTATTTCGGCCCCGAAGCCGAATTCTTCGTGTTCGACGACGTGAAGTTCCGCGTCGATATGAACGCGGTTGGCTTCGAAATCGATAGCGATGAAGGCCCTTATAATTCGGGCCGCAGCTACCCCACCGGCAATCTGGGCCACCGCCCCGCCGTGAAGGGCGGTTACTTCCCCGTCAACCCCATCGACAGCGCCGCCGATATGCGCTCGGAGATGATCACCACGCTCGCCGAAATGGGCGTGGAAGTTGAAAAGCATCACCATGAAGTGGCGGCCAGCCAGCACGAGCTTGGCATCAAGTTCGGCACGCTGGTGAAATGCGCCGATAACATGCAGGCCTATAAATACGTGGTGAAGAACGTGGCGCAGGCCTACGGCAAAACCGCGACGTTTATGCCCAAGCCCGTGTATGGCGATAACGGTTCCGGCATGCACTGCCATCAATCCATCTGGAAAGATGGTAAGCCGCTGTTCGCGGGCAATGGCTATGCCGGCCTTTCCGATACCGCCCTGTTCTACATCGGCGGCATCATCAAGCATGCGCGGGCAGTGAATGCGTTCACCAACCCCACCACCAACAGCTACAAGCGCTTGGTGCCGGGCTACGAAGCCCCCGTGCTGCTGGCGTACTCCTCGCGCAACCGTTCGGCGTCGTGCCGTATTCCGTTTGGTGCAGGGCCGAAGGCGAAGCGCGTGGAAGTGCGTTTCCCCGATCCATTGGCAAATCCTTACCTGGCGTACTCCGCCATGCTCATGGCGGGTCTGGATGGCATCAAGAACAAGATCCACCCCGGCGAAGCCATGGATAAGAACCTTTATGAACTGCCGCCGGAAGAACTCGCCAAAGTTCCCACCGTCTGCCATTCGCTGGGCCACGCGCTGCACGCCCTCAAGCAGGATCAGGAATTCCTGTTAGCCGGCGGCGTCTTCACGAAAGACCTGATCGAAGCCTACATCGATCTCAAGCGTGAAGAAGTCCTGGCCTACGAGACGATGCCGCACCCGATTGAGTATAAGATGTACTACTCGGGCTAAGCATTTTTCTAAGCTGGTTCAAAAGCTTAGACTTAGACGTCAGACTCATTAATGCCGAATTGGCCCAGAAAACTCCGGTTTTCTGGGCCTTTCTTTTGGGGAGTCTGACGCCTACTTTAAGAATTATTCCTTTGAAAAAGCCGGATTCTTGCCTTATTAGCAATGTATCAATATAATACATTATAGAATGTCAAACGTGACGCCTATCACTCGACCGATTAATTGGGCGCGGCTTAGTGCAAAACAAGCCGAGCTGATTATTCGTGAGAGGTCGCAGGATTCAGAGCATGTAAAAATGAAAATACATGCGAGTGATCGGGAAGAAGAACGAACCATTCCTCTATCCGATGCACTTAAAATCCTAAGAACCGGATATGTGACAGAGCAACCGGAAGCAGGGAAAAAGACAGGCGAATGGAAGGTAAAAATAGAGAAACGCTTAAGGGGAGAACGTGAAGCAGCAGCCATCTGCTTAGTAACTAAAGACGATGAATATGTTTGGGTCGTCACTGTAATGCATGTTGATTAGGAGGTAACTATGTCCAAGAACAAAAAACTTTTCCGCTATACCGATAGTGGGCTGGATTACATCTACCTCGTGAATGGTTATGAAGTGACCGTCGGCCCGGATGGCGATGAATATTATTCAATTAAAAATGTGGATGCCCTGCATAGCAAAATTGCCGAACTGATCGTAAGGTCACCCTCACCTATCCGTGGCCAGGAATTACGCTTTTTAAGAAGCATTCTGGATCTGTCACAAGCTGGCATTGCGGAATTAATCGGCAATACACGCCCCACTATAGCCAGATGGGAGTCGGAGAGGACAACCCCCATAGACCCGACTGCCGACAGGTTTCTGCGTGTTGTCTATGAATTGAAAATGGACGGTCACGCCAACGACATTATCGAGATGCTTCAAGAAATTGATAGGGATGCAGAAATTGAAAAAACTAATCTGCAGATGTCCAAGGCTGGGTGGCGTCTGGCGGCTTAATCAAAGGGCCTCGATTTGAAATAGGGACTGATTAAGCATATGCAAAAACAAAAAGGCCCGGAGAAATCCGGGCCTTTTTATTTTGAAAATGTGATTTTATAAAAAGCACAATTTATTGTTTATGTAATCTAAGAATTCTACCCAGCCTAGCAAATCTGCCCGGCGCCGGACGCGAAGGCGTAGGAGTGGAAGAAGTCAAGGCATGAACCCTAGGCTTTGCATATCCCTTTCTTAAACTTTCCATGTATTCTGCTGCGCCTCTAAATCTGGAAGGATTGGTTGAATTGATGAAAGCAGCCTCCTTAAGCGCTTCAGCTACGATAGCTAATTTTTCAGAAGCCTGAGCATCACCTGGTTGAATAATCTCTTCCAAACCCTGTTGGAAGGAGGCCTGTCTGTTATATTGGCCCACAAGGTGAAACCCGGCGCCATTATCAACCAAAGCGATATAGAAACCCGGATAATTCGAGTCGCGCAAATCTGCAGACCCCGCAGTAACGACCCTCTTTGATTCAGGAATATTCGTAGCCTCCCAAAGCGTGGGGTGGTCTTTGAGTTGCGTCGCCATTGCTGCATAACGCCAATATTGGCCGTTCTCGAGCATCGTCTTTGCAGTAGCCGATATGTCTTTGCATGTTCGCTATTTTCATTTTGTCGGTGAATATAAATCTGTTGAACAGTATAGCATGGTGTGATCCATCCTAATGATTTCAAAATTAGTTAATGGGCCACAGTAACCAAATATTTCACTCGGTAAAAACAAGCCCAAACCGCGCATTAACCACGCCTGCCGCCAATACTTTCTTTGGCGTGTGGTAAGCTTTAAGCCGTCGTCATCTACCGTAGGCTTTTATGGCTGAAGATCTTCAACCTTACACCACGGCAAGTATCGAAGCGTTATTGCTGGGTACGATGACCGACGTCACGAAAATCGATGCCGCCGGCCCCACCCACGTGCTTGCCGATGCCGCGCTCACCGCGCCGGCCAAAACGATTTTTCATCTCAACGACATGCACCGCTTATACAAGGCCGTACCGCTGCAAGATCAAGGCGCCGGTACGGCTTGTTGGTGCCGTCGGAGACCAGGTACACGCCGAA
>JBEHYA010000064.1:0-12375 GCA_048498415.1 Pseudomonadota bacterium | reverse complement strand
GGCGATAATTACATC
The DNA here is from genome assembly GCA_048498415.1 of Pseudomonadota bacterium. Classification (GTDB taxonomy): domain Bacteria; phylum Pseudomonadota; class Alphaproteobacteria; order UBA9219; family RGZA01; genus JBEHYA01. The sequence continues at coordinate 12,360 of JBEHYA010000064.1, read as the reverse complement.
GAAACCGTATGGGGCCGCGGCTACGTATTGCGCGATCCCTCAGGCGCCGGCGCCACCGAAGGCGGCGAAAAGCGCGCACCAAGCACGGCGACGGCTTAATTACCTAACCGTCATTGCGAGCGAAGCGAAGCAATCCATAAAGCTTATCGTCCAGGCATGCTTTATGAACAAACGGGCTGCTGTCTATATAATGACAAATAAACCCAATGGCACTTTGTATACAGGTGTCACTTCGGATTTATTGCAGCGAACTAGTCAGCATCGCCTAAAAACATTTAAAGGCTTTTCGGCTAAGTATGGCTGCGATCGTCTCGTTTATTATGAAGTCTACGAAGACATGCCGACAGCCATAGCCCGTGAAAAACAGTTAAAAGGCGGCTCTCGTAAAAAGAAGATTTTGTTGATTGAAGGGCTGAATCCTAAATGGGAAGACTTGTTTCCTAGTATTTACGGCTAGTGGATTGCTTCGCTGCGCTCGCAATGACGAGTCAGGGTAAGGGCTAGATATCTTCTGCAATAGGCTAAACTTGGCTTACGCGCTTTTCTTCCATAACGCAGCAGGTGCGCTGGCAGGCACGTAAATACCCCGCTGGTCATCCATGCCCTTAAAGCGGTCGGTGACGCTGAGAACGGTTTCGGCACCGCCTAAGAACAGCACGCCGTCGGGGGGCATGAATTCGCTTACTTTGCCCAGGATCTTGCTCTTGGTCGGGGCATCGAAATAGATCAGAACGTTGCGCATAAAGACAACATCGAAGGTGCCGAGGCCCATCCAGTCGCCAAGCAGGTTCATGGTGCGGAACTGGACCATGCCGCGCATCTGGTCGGAGATCGTCCACTTATCGCCATTCTGCTTGAAGTATTTCATCAGCATGGTGATGGGAAGGCCGCGTTGCACTTCGAATTGGGTATAGACGCCGGCGCGCGCCTTTTCGATGATTTCACTGGAAATATCGGTGCCGATGATCTCGATCTTCCAGCCCTGCAGCTGGGCGGCAGCATCGTTTAGAATCATGGCCAGGGAATACGCTTCCTGCCCGCTGGACGCCGCGGCCGACCAGATGCGCAGGGTTTTGCGGCTCTCGCGCACTTTTAGAATGTGCGGCAGGACGATGGTTTTGAACTGATCGAATGGCTTGTTATCGCGGAAGAAGAACGTCTCGTTGGTCGTCATCGCCTCGGTGATGGCTTCCAGCAAAGGCTCTTCGCGCTTGGCGCGGACGATTTTGGCGAGTTCTTCCAGATCTTTGGCGCCGTTCTTGCGTGCGATGGGCATCAGGCGCGATTCCAGCAGATACGCCTTATCCGGCGTTAACATCAGGCCGGAGCGCTGTTTAACAAGGCTTGCAAAAAGATCGAAGTCTTCGGGTTTCATCAGAAACGGTATTCCGTCGCGGTAGGTGGTCGTTACATCAGGCCCAGAACTTCGAGTTTGGATTTAATGATGTCGGCATCGAACGGCTTCATTACATACTCGTTCGCCCCTGCCCCCATGCCTTCCTGAATGCGGGAGAAGTCGTTTTCGGTGGTGCAGAAAATCACCACGGGCTTATCGCCCCCGGCGGTGGCGCGCAGCTTTTTGATAAATGTCAGGCCGTCCATGACCGGCATGTTCCAGTCGAGGAGGATAAGATCGGGCATGGCCTTGGCGCAGGCATCCAGCGCCAACTGCCCGTTCTCGGCTTCCGAGCAGTTAAAGCCAAGGCTGGCCATGATGGTTTGCGCAACGCGGCGGATGACCTTGCTGTCATCAATAAGAAGGCAGTTTTTCCCGGACATCGCGGCAGGCTCCTGTCAAATGGGGGAATCTAAATTCGGGTGTCAAAACGTACTGCCAAGCTAGCCGATAAAGATTTAACAACACATAAAGCCGGGCATCAGGCAGCAAGGGCCAGGGGCAGCAGCAGAAGGCTTAGCTTTTCCTCGCTTATCTGCTGATGCGAAAGCTGCAGACCGTAATGTTCCGCTGTCAAACCGAGTACATAGGCGTGAACCGTGCGGGGGGTGACTTCATCCACGCTGCAGCGGTTTTCAAGCGCCGCCTGGGCGGCATCCGAGAACAGGGCGTTCTTGCCGGTCACGGTAATGGAAACGCCGTTGCTGCTGCCCTGCGTGACAGGCTCGACCACAATCTGGCCGCCATGGCTTAAAACTTCTTCCGCCATCATCAGCACATTGAGCAGCGTTTTCAGGCCGCCTTTGTGTTCGGTGAGTTCCGTGAAAGCGTGCTCGTCGCTCCAGGTCAGTTCGGATTTGCCCTGGCTCAAATAATCATGCGCGGTGGAGCGGATGTCTTTGAGCGTTACCCCCGCCTCCGACCCCGCCCGGCCATAGGCCATGCGGAACAGGCGCAGGCGCTTGGAGGCCTGGGTGGCGCTGCTGGAAATCAGCTTCATGGCGTCATCGACGACCGAGCCGCCGATATCTTCAATCAGTTCCACGCCATTATTGATCGCGCCCACGGGGCTGATCAGGTCATGGCAGACTTTAGAGCTTAAAAGCTCAAGGATTCGAAAGTCGATCATCATGGATTTCTTTTTACGGGGGACTGGCGTAGATTTAAAGCGAAACCTGACGAACATGACCCAACCGAAGATCACTTTTCTTGCCGCTGCGACAGATGTGGCCCAGCAATCACTAGTCGGCCTGTCAGCCCGTTACGGCTCCGTACCATTAAACGAAGCGGATTTCATCGTCTGCCTTGGCGGCGATGGCTTCATGCTGCATGCGGTGCACGGCCTCATCAAATGGGGCAAGCCGGTCTTCGGCATGAATTTGGGCACGTACGGTTTTCTGTGCAACGAATATGACGAGCGCGATTTAGTGGAACGCCTGGTGCTGGCTGAACCCGTGACCCTGCACCCCTTGCATATGGAAGCGACCGACATTCGCGGCGTGAAGCATGAAGGCTTTGCCTTCAATGAAGTTTCCATGATCCGCCAGACCCGCCAAAGCGCGCGCCTCCGCATTTCGGTGGATGGCATTGAACGTTTAAGCGGTTTGAATGGTGATGGCGTGCTGGTTGCAACGCCCGCCGGCAGCACCGCCTATAACTTATCCGTGCATGGCCCGATTATTCCCATTGGCAGCACGCTGCTGGCGCTAACGCCGATTGCCCCACACCGCCCGCGCCATTGGCGGGGTGCATTATTGCCGGCCAAATCGGTTATTCAGGTGGATGTGAACGACGGCGACAAACGCCCCGTTAGCGCCACGGCCGACTTCACGGAAGTGCGCGATGTGCGCAGCGTGCGCGTGCACGAAGATAAAACCATCAGCGTGACCCTGCTGTTCGATGCCAAGCGCAACCTGGCCGAGAAGGTCATTCAGGAACAGTTTACGGAATAGTTTTCCGCAAAAGACCTCATTCCCGCGAAAGCGGGAATCCAGCTAAAGCTGCGTCTGCAGCGGAATATATAATTTAAATAATGGCCCAGTCCCCTGGATCCCCGCCTTCGCGGGGATGAGGTAGATTGTTATTTGCCGAAGGTAAAAGAATACGCTTCGAGACCCGGGCGCTGCGCGTGGATCTCGAGGATGCCGTCTTTGATCTCGCCCTGATCAATCAGTTCATAAAGACGGGTATCGGTGACCGTCACCACACCGTTTTTCACATCCGCGCCCGATAAATTGCGGGGTGCGCCGCCGTTTAAGCGCACGCTGACATTCACGGGTTTGCCATCGGCGCTGCCCAGCACGACCATCGCTTTGCCGGCTTTAAAATTCAGACGTAATGCTGCATCCGCGCCGGCGGCGGTGATTTTCTCAGGATAGCTGCGCCAGTTGCCGGCCAGTGCCCATTCGCCGCTGCCAAGCTGCTGCGGGAAATGATAGGTGAAAGGTTTGTCGTCGGTCGGCGCTTTATCGGGCGCGCTAAAAGTTTTGCCGCGCTTGGCGCTGCCTAGATAAATTTCTGAGGTCTGGTCTTTATCAAAGCCTTCATCGGCGGTCACGGCCTTAGCCATATCGCCCGTGGCACTAAGACCAGCACGAATGACCTTCTCGGTTTCCTCATAGCCGCCTTCGCCGAAATGCTCTTCCAAAATCAGACCGTCTTTGCCGACCACAATGTGGGTGGGCCAGTATTTAATGCCGAAGCGGTTCCACACTTCACGTTCGTTATCCATGACCACCGGCCAGGTGATTTTGAAGCGTTTGATCGCTTTTTCCACGTTGGCCTGATCTTTTTCAAAATCGAATTCAGGCGTGTGAACGCCGATAATCTCGAGGCCTTTGGAATTATACTGGTCGTACCACGCTTTTAAATACGGCAGCGTGCGCAGGCAATTGACGCAGGAATACGTCCAGAAATCGATAAGAACTACCTTGCCCTTCAGCTTGCCCCAGTTAAGCGGGTTGCTATTGAGCCACGGGCCATCGCTGGCAATATCGGCGGCGACTTTGGGCTGCGGCATCTGCGGGGGCGGTTCGGCCGCCAGCAGCACCACCTGGCGCGGGGCGCGGCCTTCGATGATGGCTTTGACCTGGTCGTCATCTTCCGGCGTATCGGCTTCGCCCGGCAAGTGAACGTCGTTCGATGTCAGGGCATCGAATTCTTCCTTGGTGAGCGGGCGCTGGCCGCCATCGTCATCCACCACGGTCTGCATATCGGGGTCGAGATCCTGCGCGTGCACGGGCACCACGCTGGTGATCACCAGCAATGCGAGGGCTCCCAGAAATGATACAAATGCGCGGGTCATGATGTTCCTGATTGCGTAACAGGATTTAAGCATAGAACCCCGCCCGAAGATTAGGGAACAATAATTTCAGGCATGCGAAAACAAGCGAATTTGCTGAATTAACCTTACTTTGTCATCCCGGCGAAGGCCGGGATCCAAGCAAAGCCAAGCAGGGTGATCTTTGTCTTGGGGCCTATCATGGATGCCGGCCTTCGCCGGCATGACGCGGACAGGATCAGGCAAACTCGCGGAAAATCAGGCAGGCATTGGTGCCGCCGAAGCCGAATGAGTTAGAGAGCGCCACATTGATTTTCTTCTGGCGCGCCTTGTGGGGCACCAGATCAACGCCCTGGCAATTCTCGGATGGGTTATCGAGATTGAGGGTTGGCGGCAGCGTATCGGTGCGGGCCGCCATGATTGAATAGATGGCTTCCACACCGCCCGCTGCGCCCAGCAAATGGCCAATCGCCGATTTGGTGGAGGAGACGGAAATTTTATCGATTGAATTCACGAACATGCGCTTGATGGCGCCCAGTTCAATTTCATCGCCCAGCGGCGTGGAGGTACCGTGCGCGTTGATGTAATCGACATCGGCTGGCCTAATTTCGGCGCGTTTCATTGCCATCTGCATGGCACGGAAGCCGCCATTACCATCCGATGGCGGCGCCGTCATATGATGCGCATCGCCCGATAAACCGTAGCCGATCAGTTCGGCATAAATCGTGGCGCCGCGCTTCTTGGCGTGCTCCAGTTCTTCCAGCACCACAATGCCGGCGCCCTCGCCCATCACGAAACCATCGCGGTCTTTATCGTAAGGGCGTGAGCCTTTTTCAGGCGTATCATTGAAATTGGTGGAAAGCGCGCGAAGCGCCGCGAAACCCGCCATGCCAATACGGCACACAGCGGCTTCCGCACCGCCGGCGACCATCACATCCGCATCGCCCAGCGCGATCAGTCGGCCGGCATCGCCAATGGCATGCGCGCCCGTAGAACATGCAGTAACCGTGGCGTGATTGGGACCCTGGAAGCCATACTTAATCGAAACCTGGCCGGAGACCAGATTGATGAGGCTCATTGGAATAAAAAACGGCGAGACGCGCTTGGGGCCCTTTTCATGAAGCACAATGGACGTATCGTAAATGCTGGAAAGGCCGCCGATGCCGGAACCGATCATCACGCCGGTGCGCTGGCGTTCTTCGTCCGTCTGCGGTTTCCAGCCACTGGATTCAATTGCTTCGTCGGCGGCGGCAATACCATAGAGGATGAAATCATCCATCTTCTTCTGGTCTTTGGGCGGCACATGCGCATCCAAATTCAGCTGGCCGGGTTCGGTACCGCGCGGAATGATGCCGGCGATGCGGCAGGTGAGATCGCTCGCATCGAAATGCGTGATGGCTTTGATGCCCGAGCGGCTATTGGTGATGTTATCCCAATTCGTCTTCAGGCCTGCGCCAAGCGGCGAGACAATGCCCATTCCGGTAACAACAACGCGACGCATGAGGGGTTTCTGGGGTTGCTAGGTTTCTAGGTTACTTCGTTCCACGTTTCCAAAATCAAAGTGGCCAAGCTTCCTTAGAAACTCAGCCACTTAGAAACTTGGAAACTGCTTAGGCAGCTTTCTTGGAATTAATGAATTCGATCGCATCCTTGACGGTCAGAATCTTTTCGGCAGCGTCATCAGGGATTTCAACGCCGAATTCTTCTTCAAAGGCCATGACGAGTTCGACCGTATCCAGGCTGTCAGCGCCCAAATCGTCGATAAAGCTGGCATTTTCAGTGACTTTTGCTTCGTCGACGCCAAGATGCTCTACAACAATCTTGCGAACGCGTGCGGCGGTATCACTCATGGAAAAAACCTTTCTTGGATGTTTCAAAAGCTTGATCTTTTACAAGCAAAACAACATGGTAAGGCCGCGACTGAAGCGCTGAGGAACTTACCCGTCCTGCTCGCAAGGCCCATGATATGCGTGGGTTTTTGGCCAGACGTCAAGTGTCTCATGGATAAGAAGCTTTTTCGCCCTACTATCAATGCCTTACCTTCGTCCAATTTTATTCCAGAATAACAAAGACTTAACATAGAGCCGCTCATGCGCGAACCCACCTATATGGAAGCCGATCAGGCCGCAATCGCGGCTAAAAATGATTCGAATTCGGGTACCGCGCAGAAGCGCGATCTGGGCGCTTTAAAGCACCTGATGCCGTTCCTGATGCCCTACCGTAAACAGATCATCGGGGCGGGCGTGGCCTTGATGGTGGCGGCGCTGGCCGTGCTGACGGTGGGCAGCGGCCTGAAAAGCGTGGTCGACCATGGTTTTGTCACCCGCGATGCCTCACATCTTGATCAGGGATTGATCGCCCTCCTCTTCATCATCGTCATCATGGCGGGCGCGACCTATGCGCGGTTCACGCTGGTCTCGTGGATTGGTGAACGTGTGGTCGCCGATATGCGGCGTAAGATGTTCGCGCATATTCTCACCCTCAGCCCCGGTTTTTTTGAAACGCATAAAAGCGGCGACCTGATCAGCCGCATGAATACGGATACCAACCTCTTGCAGGTGGTGGTGGGCTCCTCGTTGTCGGTGGCGTTGCGTAACCTGCTGCTGCTCATCGGCGGGTCGGTGATGCTGCTGATCACAAGCGCCAAGCTTACCTTATATGTGTTTCTGGTGGTGCCGCTGGTGATTGTGCCGATTGTGGTGTTTGGCCGCATGCTGCGCACCCAATCCAAGATCGCGCAGGAAAAGCTGGGCGAAGTCAGTGCCGGGCTGGAAGAGACCATCTACGGCATCCGCACCATTCAGGCGTTTGTGCGGGAATACGATGAAAATGTAGGTTTTCTGGGCCGGGTGGAAAGCGCGTTCGATGCCTCCCTTGCGCGCATCAAGCTGCGCGCGCTCATGATCGTGGCGGTGATTACGCTGGTGTTCGGCGCGGTGGCGTTCATTCTGTGGCTGGGCGGGCATGATGTGCTCTCGAAACACATGAGCGCGGGTGATTTGTCGGCGTTTATTTTTTATGCCGTGCTGGTCGCGGGTGCCGTGGGCGCCGTGAGCGAAGTCTATGGCGATTTGCAGCGGGCGGCGGGTGCCACAGAACGTATTATTGAGCTGCTATCCTTCACGCCGGATATTCTGCCGCCGGTTGCGCCGTTGCAACTGCCCTTTCAGGCGCGGGGCGATGTGAATTTCGAGCATGTCAGCTTTTTCTATCCCAGCCGGCCGCAGGCCCCTGCCCTTGACCATTTCACGCTCAAAATCCGTGCCGGTGAAAAAATTGCGCTGGTGGGGCCGAGCGGCGCGGGTAAAAGCACGATTTTCCAGTTGTTATTGCGCTTCTACGACCCGCAGGCGGGCATGATCCGGATTGATGGCATCGATATCCGCGAGACCAGCCCGCAGTATTTGCGCCAGCACATGGCCTTTGTGCCGCAGGATATTGTGATTTTCTCCGCCGATGCCATGACCAACATCCGTATGGCCTGGCCGCAGGCGACCGATGAACAGGTGATGGCCGCCGCGGAAGCCGCCTTCGCACATGAATTCATCAGCGCGCTGCCAAATGGCTATCATACCTTCTTAGGCGAAAAAGGCGTGCGGCTTTCAGGCGGGCAGCGCCAGCGCATTGGTCTGGCACGCGCCATTCTGCGCAACGCGCCGATTTTGTTATTGGATGAAGCAACATCCGCACTTGATTCAAACAGCGAAAAAGCTGTGCAGGATGCGTTATCGCGCCTGATGCAAAACCGCACGACGCTGATCATCGCGCACCGGTTAGCCACCATCCGCAACTGCGACCGCATTGTAGTGCTGGATAAAGGCCAGATTGTCGAGACCGGCACGCATGACGAGCTGCTGGCCAATAACGGCCTTTATGCGCAGCTTTCAAAGCAGCAGTTTAGATCCTAGAAATGATAACTGCTATCCCAGCGACCTGAAAAACGGGTAACCGGCCTGGGCTCAACATATTCCTGCTGCGGATACTCCATGCGTGTGCCGCCGCGCGCGGTCGCTACAAGCGTTCCGCCTTGTTGCTGCACCGCATCAGCGAGCGACGCATAGTGGCGCAGACCAATATCCCTTTTACTTAGGCTGATGCCTTTAAATGGATCGTTTGTTTTTTTTGCTTTGCGTTTAATACGAAGAGCCATGTTTAAATTTCTTTCGTTATCGTTGAATTACAAATCTAAGTTTGTATAGCCATGCTGCGAGGGATACACGATGCGGGAGCCGCCGCGCGTTGGAATGATCAATGCGCCTTTTGGTGTACCGATTACATTTTCTAATCGTGTGACCTGCCGGGGAGGTTTGGCGAAACCGATGGGTTGATCGCGACCAATTTTTTCGTTATTGAATCTCAGTAAATGCCACTTGCCATTATTATGCTTTGTCATCGGTAAATCCCTAAAAAATGCGATAAAAAATTATAAGCCGAAAAAAACCGGGGAATCCAGCACGTTGTAATCAGGGCGTTACCGCAGCGGATTCTTCTTCTTGTTAATCATTTTAATAATGTATTTAATCAATAAAACAGCAACCAGCAGTGCCACGGCGCCGATCATCACATCCTGAATGGTCTCGCCCAGCACCTTGCCCAGCACTTCGCCGAATAAATAACCGCTCCAGGCGAAGGCGTTGGCCCAGATGAAGGCGGCCAGAAAGTTCCACATCGCGAATTTGCGCCATGGCAGGCCGCTGATGCCGATGCACACGGAGGCGATATTGCGCAGGCCGTATATGAAGCGGTACGACAGAATGAACGCGACATCATGCTTCAGAATGAGTTTGGAGACTTTATCAACGCTGTGCTCCAGCTTGGGAAAGCGATGCAGCAAGTGTTTGCCGAATTTGCGGCCCAGAATGTAATACAGCTGGTCGCCACAGAAGCTGCCCATCCATGCCCAGAAAATTAAATAATAGATGTTGATGGAACCGCGTGCCGCCGCGGTGCCGGCAAAGATCACGAAGGTCTCGCCCTCGAGAAACGCCCAGACGAAGGTGATGAGATAGAACCACGAGCCGTGGCGGTGGATAACGCTATTGATATCCACGTTCTCGAAAAAGAACTGAACGGCCTGCCAGATATGATGGAAATAAGCGGCGATGTCAGCCATGCGGCACGTGAAATCTCTAAGGTAAGGCGGTTTATATCCGCCAGATTAACGCGCCAGTTGTGGCAGCGGTATGGCCAAGCATCATGCGCGGGAGATTGAAGCGAAGCAAGGGCGGCGGATAATCAGATTCAGAAGTGTAGCCCTACACTGATCCGTCATCCCGGCGGAGGCCGGGATCCACGATAGGCCATTAAACAAGGCCTTTGTCTTGGGGCCTACCGTGGATGCCGGCCTTCGCCGGCAAGACACTATTTATAAGCGACCTTGAGGACTTCGTAGGCTTTTGTGCCGCCGGGTGTGGTGATTTCCACACTATCCTTGACCTTCTTGCCGATCAGCGCGCGGCCCAATGGCGAGGAAACCGAAAGCAGCTTCTGCTTGATATCGGCTTCATCCTGGCCCACCAGCTGGTAGGTGACTTTTTCTTCGGTATCGTCGTCCACCAGCGTCACGGTGGCGCCGAATTTGATGTCTTTGTTTTCAGCCAGTGCGGCTACATCGATGACTTCAGCGCGGGAGATTTTATCTTCCAGTTCCTGAATGCGGCCTTCAATGAAGCTCTGGCGCTCGCGCGCGGCGTGGTATTCGGCGTTTTCCGACAGATCGCCCTGCTCGCGCGCTTCCGAAATCGCCTTGATAATGGCGGGGCGCTGCTTGCCTTTAAGCTCCTTCAATTCCTCGCTCAAACGGTCATAGCCGGTGCGGGTCATGGGAATCTTGTCCATTGCTGCTCCCTTTCAAAAAAAGCAGGTAAAACTTCCGGTTTTGCGAAACGGAAATAAAAAAACCGCCGTGAAAGCGCCGGTAACGGGCTTTAGGGCGGGTGTTTGATTCACCAAAACATAGGGCAGCTTGAATTATTCGGCAAGAATTATATCTGCCTCAAAGTGTAAATGCTTGAATTACAGGCCTATTTCACATAACGATTGGGTGCGGAAGCATAAAGCGCCACGAGGGATTTAGCGTTGAACGATTACCTGCATTTTGCGCATGAGAGCGAGAAAGTCGTCATCCATACGGATGAAGGCTTTGCGGGTATGCGCGTGGCAGGTCGCCTGGCTGCCGAGACGCTGGATTACATTACGCCCTTTGTAGTTCCCGGCGTGCGTACCGATCATCTTGATAAACTCTGTAACGATTTCATTCTGGCGCATGGCGCCATTTCGGCGTGCATCGGCTATCGCGGCTATCCAAAATCCGTCTGCATTTCGCCCAACCATGTGGTGTGCCACGGCATTCCAAGTGAAAAAACACTGGAAGACGGGGACATCGTGAATATCGATGTCACCGTGATTGTGGATGGCTGGCATGGCGATACATCCCGCATGTTTTATGTAGGCGATAACATCAGCATCAAAGCCAAAAAGCTGGTGGATACCACCTATGAATGTATGATGCGCGGCATTGAACAGGTAAAACCCGGCGCCACGCTGGGCGCGATTGGTGAAGCCATTCAAACGCTGGCGGAAAGCAACCGTTATTCCGTGGTGCGCGATTTTTGCGGGCATGGCGTGGGCAAGATTTTTCACATGCCGCCTTCCATTCTGCATTACGGTAAAGCGGGCGAAGGCATGATTTTGAAAAAGGGCATGATCTTTACCATCGAGCCCATGATCAACGCCGGCCGCTACGAGATTAAAGTTCTGCAGGATAACTGGACGGCGGTAACGCGCGACCGCTCGCTCTCCGCCCAGTTCGAACATTCGATTGGCGTGACCGATACCGGTTATGAAATTTTTACGCTGTCGCCTAAAGGTTATACCAAGCCACCCTACCCGCCCTGAGGCATCCATGCCGGCAGCTAAGGAAACACCTGATAAACCGCACCACGCCGGCCACCGCCAGCGTTTGAAAGACCGGTTTTTATCCGCCGGCCCCGATGCGCTGCAGGATTACGAATTGCTGGAAATGCTGCTGTTCGCCGCCATTCCGCAGCGCGACGTCAAGCCGCTGGCCAAGGAATTATTGCAGCGTTTCAAATCGTTGAACGGCGTTTTTCATGCGGAAGCGGAGCAGCTGAAAGAACTCGGCCTCACCGATGCGCCGCTCACGCTTTTAAAAACGATTGCCGCCACCCATACGCGGATGGCCAAACAGGAAATAATCGATCAGCCGGTGCTCAGCAGCTGGCCGAAAATTCTCGATTACTGCCAGACCGCCATGGCGCATGAAACGCGCGAGCAGCTGCGGCTGATTTTTTTAAACCGCAAAAACCGGCTGATCGCGGAAGAAGTGATGCAGCGCGGCACGATTGACCACACGCCCGTGTACGTGCGCGAAGTTATCAAGCGGGCGCTGGATTTAGGCGCCGGCGCCATCATTCTGGTGCACAACCACCCCAGCGGCGACCCCACGCCATCGCGCGATGATATCACCATGACCCGGGCAATTGTGGAGGCCGCGAAGGCCGTTGGCCTGATTGTCCACGACCACATCATCGTAGCGGCAGGCAAACATGCCAGCTTCAAGGAAATGGGGCTGATATAATTAAGCCCCTCCCTCCGGGAGGGGTTGGGGACCGCCCTGGTACTCGTTGACCACCATCGGCACCGCCACCTGCCGCTTCTGGCC
>JBEHYA010000063.1:0-12412 GCA_048498415.1 Pseudomonadota bacterium | reverse complement strand
GCGACGTCTATTGCGGGGGCTGCGGGACAGGCGATCAATGATGGATGCTGCCAGCCCCACAATCGTACAGGACATCGCCGACCCCAGCGCCTTGTATGTGCTGATGCCGATGCGGGTTTAAAATGCTCGCCATCCGGCGTGTCATTCTCGAAGCTTTCCGCAATTACGCCCATATTGATTTTAGCGTGTCGCCCGCGCCCGTTGTGCTGGTGGGTGAAAACGGCGCCGGTAAAACCAACTGCCTGGAAGCCATCAGTCTTTTATCCCCCGGCCGCGGCCTTCGCCGCGCCAACCTCACCGAACTCCAGAACACCCGTGATACCCGCCCCTGGGCGATCTCGTTTGCCGCGCATGGCCTCAAAGGCGATGTGCAGCTCGGCATGGGGCGCGATCCCGAGAGCGGGCCGGATAAACGCATCATCCGCATGGATGGCAAAACCGTGAAAAGCCAAACCAGCCTCCGCGATCATCTCGCCGTGCTATGGCTCACCCCCGATATGGATCGGCTGATGGCGGAGAGCACCTCCGAGCGCCGCAAATTCATGGACCGGCTGGTCTATGCCATCGCCCCCGATCATCTCATGCACATCAACCGCTATGAGGAGGCGATGCGGGAACGCAACCGCTTGCTCCGCGACGGCCCCGCCGACCCCGCATGGCTAAGCGCACTGGAAAATACCATGGCCCAAGATGGCGCCGCGATTGCCGCCGCGCGTTTGCACTGGAGCCATGACATCACGCCCTTTCTGCACCAAGGCGATCAACCCTTCCCGCATCTCGCCCTGCTTCTCGATGGCATTCTGGAAAACAAACTTTTAAACACACCCGCTGCCGTCGATGCTGAAGATTATTTTCGCCAAATCCTGTCCGACAACCGCCGCAACGATGAAGCCGCCGGCGTGACGCTCCTCGGCCCCCACCGCACGCAGCTGCATGTGAACTACGCCGAAAAAAATGTGCCGGCGGAACTGTGTTCCACGGGCGAACAAAAGGCGATGCTGGTCAGCCTCATCCTCGCCCAGACGCGCCTCCTCAAACACGTAAGCGGCCATGGCCCGCTGCTGCTCCTCGACGACATCATGGCCCACCTCGATGAAAACCGCCGCGCGGCGCTCTCTGGCCTCATCATTGAACTCGGCGTGCAGGCCTGGGCCAGCGGCACCGATGCCGATTTTTTCAAAGCCCTGCAGGGCCACGCGCAGTTTTTGCAGGTAACACAGGCGCATATCAGCCCTCTTGATTTATAAGGGCGGCCTGCCCAGTTTAAGGTCATGTTCATACAAACCGCCGATACGCCCAACCCCGCCACCCTGAAATTCCTGCCCGGCCAGAAAGTGCTGGATCAGGGCAGCCGCGATTTTAAAACCGCTGCCGAAGCCAAAAACGCGCCGCTCGCCAAAACGCTGTTCGCCGTGCCGGGTGTTGCCGCCGTTTTCCTTGGCACCGATTTCATCACCGTGACTAAGGATGCCGACAAAGACTGGTCCACCTTAAAAGTCCACGTGCTCGCCGCGATCATGGATCATTTTTTATCGGGCCTGCCCGCCGTGATGGAAACGGAAGCCGCGCCCACCGCCGCTACAAGCGACAGCGACACGGTGAAACAAATCCGCGACATGCTGGATACGCGCATCCGCCCCGCCGTGGCGCAGGATGGCGGCGATATTATTTTTGACCGCTTCGAAGATGGCGTTGTGTATCTCCAGATGCAGGGCTCATGCTCCGGCTGCCCCAGCTCCACCGCCACATTAAAATCCGGCATTGAAAATATGCTGCGTCACTACATTCCGGAAGTTAAAGAAGTCCGGCAAGTCGCCCTGTAAGGAGTTACAATGCACTTTGTTCTGGTCGCCGGCAGTCACCGCGAAGGCTCGCAATCGGGCAAAGTAGCGCGTTTTGCCGCAGGCCGCCTCAATGCGCTCTCGCACACCACCGATATCATTGATCTGGTCGGCAATCCCCTGCCCCTCTGGCACAACACGCCGGAAGCACCGTTTAAACCCACGGGCGAGGTCTGGGCAGATTATTCCGCGCGCCTCAAAAAAGCCGAAGGCCTCGTCATTGTCTCGCCCGAATGGAACGGCATGGTGCCGTCGGGCCTCAATAATCTTCTTTTGCATTTCAGTCCCGCCGAAGTCGGCCACAAACCGGCGCTTATCGTCACGGTCTCGGCGTCCCGCGGCGGCGCGTACCCGGTCGATCAGCTCCGTATCACCGGCTATAAAAATTCGCACATGGTTTATCTCCCCGATCACACCATCGTGCGCGATGCCAAGACCGTGCTGAACGGCGAGACCATTGAAAACGACGGCGATAAATTCGTGCGTAACCGTTTAGATTTCGATTTGCGTTTGCTCGCCGCCTATGCCGAAGCGCTGGCACCCGTGCGCGCCAATCACCCGTTCCCGCCTGAACTTTCCAGCGGCCAATAAAACATGCGCATCCTCGGCTTCGATACCGGCGGCGATCTGTGCGCCGTGATTTTAGCCGATGGTGGCAAACTCATCGATAAACGCTGCGTTGAAACCCAGCGCGATCAGGCCGAAGTATTGGCTCCCATGACGCAGGAGCTTTTGCAGGCCCACAATCTGGCCACGCAGGATATCGACTGCTTTGCAATCGCTTCGGGTCCCGGCAGCTTCACCGGTTTGCGTGTAGGTTTGGCGTTTGCCCGCGGCTTACAGCTTGCTACCCACAACCCCACCATCGGTTTCGACCATTTCCGCTGCACCTGGCAGGCGCTTGTCACCAAAACGCCCACGCTTATCATCCGCGAATCCAAGCGCGATGAACTCTTCGCCTGCCTGCACGATGCCAATGGCAAACCGGATGCGCCGTTCCTCGCCACCCCGCAGGAACTGGTAAGCAAACTGCCTGCGAATGTGGCGCTGGCCGGCAATGGCGCATTTCATTTAGCAGAAATCGATCCCGCGCTTTCCACGCGTATCCTGCCGCTCGAACTTCATGCCTGCGCACTGGCCGCCGCGCAGCTCGCCGAAAAAACGTCACGCGACTTATGGCCCGCCGCGCAGCCTGTTTATTTACGTGATGCCGATGTCAACCTCGCCGCCATTCGCTGAATATTTGCGTCTGCTGCCGACCGATGCTAAATGGCTCGCGGCCCTGCATGCCGCCTGCTTTCCTGAAACCCGCTGCTGGAACGAGCAAATGTTCCAGTCTTCACTGTTTGCCCCGCAAACGCTTGGGCTGGCGCTGCAGGAAAATCATCACCCGCTAGCCTTCATCCTGCTTGGCCTAGCCGCCGATGAAGCGGAAATTCTCACGGTGGCCACGCACCCCGATCACATGCGCCAGGGCTGTGCGGCCAAACTACTCGTCCACGCCGTGGATGAACTCAAAACCCGCGGCATTCATAAAATATTTCTGGAAGTTGCCACCGACAACGCGCCCGCCATCGCGTTTTATGAAAAGCATGGCTTTACGAATGTGGGGCAACGGAAAAACTATTATCCCGCGCTGGATGGCACCGGCCACAATGTTGACGCGATTGTTATGGCCCGCGATCTGATGGGCGTTTAAAAAAATTCGCCATGACGCAAAAATCCGCTATATTGGCCGGCATGGAAAACGAACAGCCTTCCGTTCTGGGTTTAAACGGCCTGCGCCTTGGCCGGCTTGAAGTGCGCCTCGCGCAGGATTCCGCCGAAATTCTCGCCGCGCAAAAACTGCGCTACCGCATTTTTTATGAAGAAATGGGCGCGCGGCCCACACCCGCCATGGCCGCCACCAAGATCGACCAGGACGAGCTTGATAAATTCTGCGAGCATTTGATCGTCATCAACCACGGCGCTACCGATCCCGAACGCCGCATCATCGGCACCTACCGTCTGGTGCGCCGTGAATCCGCGCAGCGCCATGGCGGCTTCTATTCGTCGGGCGAATACGATATCTCCCGCATTATCGCGTATCCGGGTGAAATTCTCGAAGTCGGGCGTTCATGTGTGGATGCCGAATTCCGCAACCGTCCCACCATGCAACTGTTGTGGCGCGGCATTGCCGATTACATCGCCTCGTATGACGTGGATATTTTATTCGGCTGCGCCAGCCTGCACGGCACCGACCCGAAGGAACTCGCGGCGCCCCTTACCTATCTTTATTACTATCATCTTGCCGCGCCCTACATCCGCGCCACGGCGCTGCCGCATCGCTATGTCGATATGCGTCTGATGGACCCGAAAGATGTGGATCCCGCCAGCAATATCAGCAAGGTTTTATCGCCGCTCAGCCATTTACCGCCGCTGATTAAAGGCTATTTGCGCCTCGGCGGCTTTGTCGGCGACGGCGCGGTGGTGGATGAACAGTTCAACACCACCGATGTCTGCGTGATTGTGAAGACCGATCTGATCGCGGAGAAGTATTCCCGCCATTACGACCTCAAGAGCAAGGATATCCTTGTCTAACCTTCTCGCCAGCTTCCGTCTGTTTCTGATGCTGGCGTGGATTGTGGTCTGCGTGCCGTTTCAGCTGGTGTTTATTTTATTTCACCTGCCGCAGCGCCGCACGCTCCCCGTTTTTTTCCATCGTGTCTTTACACGCTATATTATGGGTATGGATGTGCGCACCAGCGGCACCGTCTGCCGGCATGTACCCACGCTCTATATCAGCAATCATCTGTCGTATCTTGATATCCCCGCCATCTCCAGCGTGATGCCGGTCTCGTTTGTTTCAAAAGCGGAAGTCGCCGGCTGGCCGCTGTTTGGTTTTCTGGCGAAACTGCAAGACACTGTATTTGTGGAACGCCGCCGCAGCGCTACGCAGAAGCACAGCAAATCCATCGCCGCCTATCTGGCGCAAGGCAAAAACCTTTTGCTCTTCCCCGAAGGCACATCGACCGACGGCCATCAAAACGTGCTGCCCTTCAAAACCGGCCTGCTGCAGGGCGTGAGCGGCGAAGATGCGCGGGGCATCATGGTGCAGCCCATCGCCGTTTCCTGCTCCGGCACCAACCCGGATGGCTACCCGTGGTACGGCGATATGACGCTGGTGGAGCACTTATGGCCGTTCTTCAAACAGCATGGCATTATCGTGACCATCACCTTCATGCCCCCCGTCAAAGCCGCCGATTTTGCCGACCGCAAAGCCCTGGCCGATTACGCGTTCCAGCAAATTAGCCGCGCCCCGCATGGCGTAATTTAACGCCGTTGCCCTCAACGCTGCCAATCCGCTAAAACACCCGCCATGGATGGCACCACAAATCCGCAACGTAAAAAACTCCACATCATGACGTGGGGTTGCCAGATGAATGTGTATGACAGCACGCGCATGGCCGATTTATTGGCGCCGCTTGGCTATGACCAAACGGATGCGCCAACCGATGCCGATCTGGTGATTTTAAACACCTGCCACATCCGCGAAAAAGCCGCCGACAAGATTTTCTCCGAACTCGGCCGCCTGCACAAACAGCAGAACCAGCGCAGCCCCCTGCAACCCATGATGATCGGCGTGGCCGGCTGCGTGGCCCAGGCCGAGGGCGAGCAGATCATGGCGCGCGCGCCTTACGTGGATATGGTGTTCGGCCCGCAAACCTATCACCGCCTGCCGGAAATGGTTGCTAAAGCCAACCGCAAGGCGGGCCGAGTGATTGATACTGATTTTCCGGCGGAATCCAAATTCGATCATTTGCCCGTTGAAACCCAGTATCAGGGTGCCAGCGCCTTTTTATCCATTCAGGAAGGCTGCGATAAATTCTGCACCTTCTGCGTGGTGCCCTATACCCGCGGCGCCGAATATTCCCGCCCGGCTGAAGCTGTACTCGAGGAAGCCAAGCGCCTGATTGAAAAAGGCGCTTCCGAAATCACGCTGCTCGGCCAGAATGTGAACGCCTATCACGGCGAAGAAGACGGCAAGGTGTGCAGCTTCACCCAGCTCATCGAAAAAATCGCCGCCCTTAAAGGCGTGACGCGTATCCGTTACACCACCTCGCACCCGCGCGATATGGATGACGCACTTGTGGCTGCCCACCGCGATATTCCGCAGCTTATGCCGTTTATTCACCTGCCCGTGCAAAGCGGTTCCACACGCATATTAGAAGCGATGAACCGCAAGCATACGCGCGATGATTATCTGCGTTTAATCGAAAAATTCCGTACAGCCCGGCCAGATGTCGCTTTCTCCTCCGACTTCATCATCGGCTTCCCCGGCGAGACGGATAAAGACTTTGCCGATACTCTATCGCTCATCCGCGATGTGAAATTCGCGCAAGCGTTCTCGTTCAAATATTCGCCGCGTCCCGGCACACCGGCTGCAATTATGCAGGCGCAAATCGCGGAAGATATAAAAGATGCGCGGCTACAAGAAGTGCAGGCTCTCCTCATCACCCAGCAGCGCGAATTCAATGAAAGCTTCATGGGCAAACGCGTGGAAGTTCTGTTCGACCGCAAAGGCCGCAATGATGGCCAGGTGATTGGCCGCACGCCCTACATGCAATCCACCTTCGCCGAAAACGCCGAACATCTGTTCGGCCAGACCGTGTTGTGCGAAGTAACGGGCATCAATCCCAACGCGCTTAAAGTGACGCCATGTACCGGCCGGATGTAATTATTGAAGTAAAAGCCGGCGCCATCCCCGTCGCCCGCCTTATCAACAAGGCGGTCAAAGCCGCCGCGCCGTTTTTACGTGGGCAACCCTCCGGCACATTCGCCGTGCTGGTCACAACCAACGCCAAAATCCGTTCCCTTAATCACGATTACCGCGGCAAGGATAAAGCCACCAACGTGCTTTCTTTTCCGCAGTTCGCCCCGCGTGAATTAAAAAAGCTAAAACCGAAGCAGGAAGTATACCTGGGCGATATCGCACTATCGTTGCGGTATTGCGTGGCAGAATCAAAGCGGCTCAAAAAGCCGGTGAATGCGCACCTGATGCACCTGATTGTACATGGGCTGCTGCATTTGCTAGGCTACGATCACGGATCCGATAAACAAGCCGCGGCGATGGAAGGGTTAGAGAAGAAAATCCTTCACAGCCTCGGCCTGCCTGATCCCTATGAAACGCCCGCCAAAACACCTAAGGTAAAACCAAAAGCATGACCGAACCTCCCGCTGCCAGTCACCCACCCGGTATTTTGGCCGAATGGCGCGCGCGGCTCACCGCGTTCTTAACCCGCCGGCGCGAGGAAGAGGCGATCATCGATGCCATCGAAGAAATCATCGAAGAGCCCGATACGCCCTCGGCCTCGCATGCCGCGGAAAAAGAACTTCTCACCAATTTACTGAAAGCCCGCGACCGCAAGGTCTCGGATATCATGACGCCACGCGCCGATGTGGTGGCGGTGGAAGAAGATACCGGCATGAAAAAGCTGGTCGCCATGATGGCGGAAAGCGGCCATAGCCGCGTGCCCGTCTACCGTAAAACCCTCGATGACGTGATCGGCTTCGTACATATCAAAGATATCACGGTGAGCCTCACCGATGGCCGCAATGTCGGCATCCGCGATATTCTGCGTAAACTCTTTTTCGTGCCGCATGGCATGCCGGTCACTAAACTTTTGCTGCAAATGCGCCAGAAGCGCCGCCACATGGCGCTTGTCGTCGATGAATTCGGCGGCGTGGATGGCCTGGTCACAATCGAAGACGTCGTGGAAGAAATTGTGGGCGAGATTGATGATGAATACGATGAACCCGGCGCGCCCACGCTGCTCCAGCGCAAGGAAGATGGTAGCGTGCTCACCGATGCCCGCCTGCCGGTCGAAGATTTTGAAGCCCAGTTCGGCTCGATTTTAGGCGAAGACGAACGGCAGGAAGTCGATACGCTGGCGGGCCTCGTATTCGCCATTGCCGGCCGCATCCCCGCCAAGGGCGAACGCCTGCAGCACAAAAGCGGCGTCGTTTTTGAAGTTATCGATGCCGATACCCGCCGCATCCGCCGCCTGCGGGTTCTAAATCTCCCAAAGGATAATCAAGCGTCCTGATCCATGTTCGAGGCGCTGCGCACCTTCGCTGATACTCTGCAAAGCCGCTCGCTGCGCGTCCGTGCGTTTTTCGCATTATTATTAGGCGCGCTTGGCGCCTTATCCTTCGCGCCGGTTTCGCTCCCCGTTTTCTTCATCGTCGGCCTTGCCGTGCTGGCCCTCATGCTGCGCCAGACGCCCAATAACAAACAGGCCTTCGGGCTCGCCTTCCTCTACGCGCTCGGCCTTTATACCTGCGGCCTGTACTGGATCTCCGCCTCGCTCTTCATCGATATCCAGCGTTACTGGTGGGTACTGCCCTTCTCGCTGCTTGCCTTGCCCGCTTGGCTTGCGCTGCTCTTTGCGATTGCTGCATGGCTTGCCACCAAATGGCTGCGCGATGCGCCCACCGCCCATGCGCTGGCCCTTGCCGCCACTTTATTCTTCGCCGAAATGCTGCGCGGCGTTTTGCTCAGCGGCTTCCCGTGGAATCTGGCGGGCTATATCTGGACGGGTTTTGATGCGGTCATCCAATCCGCCAGCCTGTTCGGCATTGCCGGGCTTACCCTGCTCACGCTGCTTGCCGCAACCAGTTTTAGTCTGGTCTTCGAAGTCCCGCGCAAAGCCAGCATCACCTGCGTGGCGCTTGTCTGGATTGCACTCGCCGGCCTTGCCGTGTGGGGGCAGGATCGCATCCGCGCCATTCCCGTCACTAACGT
The DNA here is from genome assembly GCA_048498415.1 of Pseudomonadota bacterium. Classification (GTDB taxonomy): domain Bacteria; phylum Pseudomonadota; class Alphaproteobacteria; order UBA9219; family RGZA01; genus JBEHYA01. Next base: position 3,787 of record JBEHYA010000063.1, on the reverse strand, counting down.
CGCCAATGTAAACCTCCGCATCGTTCAGGCCGCCATCCCGCAAACCGAGCGCCGCACGCAGGATCAGCGCGTGGCAGCGCTCAACCAATACATCGCCCTTTCCAATCAGAAGGGCGATGCCAAGCCCAGCCTCATCATCTGGCCGGAAACCGCCTCCCCGTTCTTCCTCACCACCGATGCGCCGGCACGCAACGTGCTAGCCCGCATCATCCCCAAAGGCGGCGCGCTGCTTACCGGCACGCCCAGCAAAGACGGCCCCCACTATTTCAATTCCCTCGCGGTGCTCGATTATAAAGGCGATATCCGCGGGCTCTATGATAAAAGCCATCTCGTGCCCTTCGGCGAATATATTCCGCTGCATAAAATTCTGCGCACGCTGCCCATCGCAGCTGATGTGACGAATGCCGCGGATTTCAGCTCCGGCGCCGGCGCCAAAACCTTACGCATTCCGGGCGCCCCCAATGTCAGCCCGATGATCTGCTACGAAGCCATCTTCGGCGGTTCAATCGTGAATGAAACCGATAAACCCGGCTGGCTCCTGCAGGTGACCAACGATGCGTGGTTCGGCAATACCTCGGGCCCCTATCAGCATTTCGCCATGGCGCGCGTGCGGGCAATTGAACAGGGCGTGGGGCTGGTGCGCGCCGCCAACAGCGGCATCAGCGCGATTGTCGATCCGCTTGGCCGCATTATCAAATCGCTGCCGCTGGATGCCCGCGGCATCATCGACGGCCCGTTGCCCGCCGCACTTGAAAATGTCACCCCGTATTCCCAATTCAATGATCTGCCGGCTTTAATCGCGGCCGCGCTGCTATTAGCCGCCGTGATTGCATACACATTTATGCACAATCGCCCGTAAGCCGGATTTTTCACTTGAAACGCTTGATCGTTTCGGCGACTGATACCATACTTACGAATGATGCTACTCATATCCATTTATGCAAACGGCTAAAGCCTTGCCCAACTCCTTACCAACGCCCGAGAACGACGAAGCCAAGGAACCGGAATCTTCGCTGGAAGATTACCTCGGCCAGCGCCTCCGCATGCGCCGTCTGGTGGTGGGCCTCAGTCAGGAAGCGCTAGCCGAAATGCTCGGCATCACCTTCCAGCAGGTGCAGAAATACGAACGCGGCCTTAACAAGCTGCCCGCCACGCGCCTGTATGAACTGGCCAAGCTCCTCAAGACCTCGATGGAATATTTCTTCGAAGGCGCGCCGATGCTTTCCAGCCAGCCGCCCGGCATCGCCGACCAGCAGCAGGCAGGCCTTGAAGACATGCCGCCCAATTTCGATCTGGCCTCGCGCGAGACCGCCGATTTACTGCGCGCCTATTACCACATCGATGACGAGACCAAGCGCCGCCGCGTGCTCGACCTTATCCGCGCCATGCGCGATAATGCGTAAATACATAATGCTTGGCTAAGCGGCACGAATTCCGTATTCTTGGCCTCCCTCATCCATTCAAAATTTCCAAAGAATTTCCCATGTCACGCAACTATCTTTTCACCAGCGAATCCGTTTCCGAAGGCCACCCCGATAAAGTGTGCGACCGCATCTCCGACAGCATGGTGGATCTGTTCCTGCATGCCGATCCCTATGCGCGTGTTGCCGTTGAAACGCTGGCGACCACCAACCACATCACGCTGGCCGGCGAAGTGCGCGGGCCCGATAGCATTACGCCCATGGAAATGCAGCACGCCGCGCGCGAAGCCATTCGCCAGATCGGCTATGCGCAAAAAGGTTTCCACTGGCAGTGGGTAAATATCGATGTGCTGGTGCATGCGCAGTCTTCCGACATCGCGCAGGGCGTCGATGCGTCGGGCAACAAGGATGAAGGCGCGGGCGACCAGGGCATCATGTTCGGTTATGCCTGCAACGAAACGCCGGAACTGATGCCGGCGCCCATCATGTTCGCGCATAATATTCTGCGCAGCCTCTCGGAAGCCCGCCATAGCGGCCAGCTCCCCATGCTGGGCCCCGATGCGAAAAGCCAGGTCACGCTGGAATATGTAGCCGGCAAACCCATCCGCGCGCATTCGATTGTTGTGTCGCACCAGCATAATGAAAAGGTCGATACCGACCAGGTGCGCGAAATGGTGCGCCCGCATGTCCTCAAAGCCCTGCCGGAAGGCTGGATGTGCGATGAGAAGGATTTCTATGTGAACCCCACCGGTCGTTTCGTGATCGGCGGGCCGGATGGTGATACCGGCTTAACGGGCCGCAAAATCATCGTGGATACCTATGGCGGCGCGGCCCCGCATGGCGGCGGCGCATTCTCGGGCAAAGATCCCACCAAGGTCGATCGTTCGGCGGCTTATGCGGCGCGTTATCTCGCCAAGAACGTGGTCGCTGCCGGTTTGGCGGAACGCTGCACCATCCAGATCGCCTATGCGATTGGCGTGGCTTACCCATTGGCCGTCTACATCAACACGTTCGGCACCTGCAAGGTGGATGAATACAAGCTGGTGGATACCCTGCAGCAGCTGATGCCGCTGACCCCCCGCGCCATCCGCGAATATCTCGGCCTCAACAAGCCCATCTATACCAAGACCTCGTCCTACGGCCACTTCGGCCGCGAGCCGGGTCTGGATGGTAGCTTCAGCTGGGAAAAGACGGATTTAGTTCCCAAGCTCAAATCAGCTTTTAACGTGTAATCCTTCCCAGGCATTCCCGGTACAAAAGCAATGAACATACCAGCGAAAGCTGGTATCCAGTTTCTTTAAAGGAACCAAACTGGATCCCGGCTTTCGCCGGGATGTTCATGTAATTTTATGCAGCCTGAAAACAAATACACCCTCTTTGGCCGCCGCAAGGGTAAGCCGCTCCGCGCGAAAAAATCGGAATTGATGGCGACGCTGCTGCCGCGTCTGCGCATTGATGCCAGTGCGCCGCTTGATCTTAAAAAACTTTTTCCCGGCAAAAAAGAAGTCTGGCTGGAAGTCGGCTTTGGCGGCGGCGAACATATGGCCGCCTATGCCAAACGCTTCCCCGATTACGGCTTTATCGGCTGCGAGCCGTTCATCAACGGTATCGCCAATCTATTGGGCCACATCAACGAACAAAAAATCGAGAATATCCGCATCCTCGATGATGATGCGCGCAAGCTCATCGACCAGTTGCCGGAGGGCAGCATCGCCCGCGCTTTTGTGATGTATGCCGACCCCTGGCCCAAAAAGCGCCATGCCGAACGCCGCTTCATCGGCCCCGATAACCTGCCGAAGCTTGCCCGCATCATGAAAAAAGGCGCCGAACTTTCAATTGCCAGCGATGATCCCGTGCTCCAGAGCTGGATGGAAGAACATTTGCTCGCCTCCCCCGACTTCACCCCCGCCCCCGGCACGTTAAACGGCATTCATAAAGAACGCCCCGCCGACTGGCCCTTTACGCGTTACGAAGAAAAATCTTTGGCAAAAAAGAAATATAATGATTGGCAGGGCCCGCGCTATTACAGCTTCTTACGGGCCTAAAATCTGCCAATAATCCACAAAAACGGGCTTAAAAGGGGCTAAATACCCTTGCTTTTTGGGGGGCTGGGGCCTAGTTTAGCCCCATTAAATCTTATCATTGAGTTTGATGAGGTGGGGTCAAAAACCCCGCCTTTTTTGTTTGCTTAAAGGGCAACCGATGAATCTGGAAGGCCGCATCAGCGCGATTATCGAACCCATGCTTCAAAGCATGGGCTACGAACTCGTGCGCGTCTCCATTATGGGCAGCCAGAAAGCCCCCACCCTCCAGATCATGGCCGAAAAGGCCAATGGCGAAGGCATGGGCGTGGAAGATTGCGAACT
>JBEHYA010000062.1:0-12472 GCA_048498415.1 Pseudomonadota bacterium | reverse complement strand
GGAAGCCGTCTGCCGCCGGTTCGAGCGCGTCGAACGATTCGACTATGTTCGTAGAGCTTGCTGACCACCTTCGCGGCGCGCTCCGTCATTTGCTTTACATTGGGGTGCTTATAGACACGCGCCATGAGGAAGGCGCGGATTTGTTGAAGCGCGGCGAAGGCGCCAGCAGAAAAAGCCACCATGGGTTTGCCGGCATGGCGCACATCATGGGCGGATTTTGGGTTGTAGGCGGCAAGCCGCGCCTGTGTTTCTTTTAGAACATCGGCCACCATCAGGCCGATCACTTCGCGCACGATTTCGTGCATCAGGCGGTCCTGTTCGATATCCGGGTATTTTCTTTGAAGTTTGCGATAGGTATCGCCGAACAGCGGCAGATCCGCCAGTTCTTCCATGGCAAAGAAGCCGGCGCGGAAACCATCGTCGGTATCGTGGGTGTTATAGGCGATATCATCAGCAAGCGCGGCGATCTGCGCTTCGATGCCGGCATGGGTTTGCAGTTCCAGATCGAAGGTTTTCTGGAAGGCCAGAATGGTGGGCGGGGTTTTTTCGGGGGCCAAGGGCCCGTTGTGTTTCACCACCCCTTCCAGCATTTCCCATGACAGGTTGAGGCCGTTGAATTCGGCGTAGCGGCGTTCAAGCAGCGTGAGGATGCGGAAGGTTTGTTCGTTATGGTCGAAACTGCCATGCGGGTGCATGGCGCTGTCCAGCGCGTCTTCGCCGGCATGGCCAAAGCAGGTATGGCCAAGATCGTGCGCCAGCGCCAAGGCTTCGGTTAAATCTTCATCCACATTCAAAGCCCGCGCCATGGTGCGGGCGATTTGCGCGACTTCCAGCGAGTGCGTAAGGCGCGTGCGGTTATAGTCGTTCTCGCCTTCAATAAACACCTGCGTTTTATTGCGCAGACGCCGGAAGCCGCCGGAATGGATGATCCGGTCGCGGTCGCGCTGGTACATGCTGCGGGTGGCGCTGGAAGGCTCCGGCTTCAGGCGGCCGCGGCTGGTGCTTGCTAAGGTGGCGTAAGGGGCAAGTGGCATGATTGCTGAATAATAGCGGGATTCTTGTGTGAAGGCGCCATTATGATATAAAAATTCTCTCCCGCAACTTTATTCAATCAAGCGCAAAATCATGACCAACCGCACTGAGACCGACAGCTTTGGCCCTATTGAAGTGCCTTCCGATAAATACTGGGGCGCACAAACGCAGCGCAGCCGTCAAAATTTCAAGATCGGCGGCGAACGCATGCCGGAGCCGCTGATCAAGGCGTTTGGTATTCTCAAAAAAGCGGCGGCGCAGGCCAATGTGGAGCTGGGCGTTTTGGATGCCAAGCTGGGCGATGCGATTGTGAAAGCGGCGGATGAAGTGATTGCCGGCAAGCTGATGGATAGTTTTCCGCTGGTTGTCTGGCAGACGGGCTCGGGCACGCAGACTAACATGAACGTGAACGAAGTGATTTCGAACCGCGCCATTGAAATGCTGGGCGGCGAAATGGGCAGCAAAAAGCCGGTGCACCCCAATGATCATGTGAATATGGGGCAATCGTCGAACGACAGCTTTCCCACCGCCATGCACATTGCGGCGGCCATGGAAATTACCCATGCGCTGTTGCCGGCGCTTGCGCACTTAAGCAAGGCGTTGAACGATAAGGCTAAGGAATTCGCGCATATTGTGAAGATCGGCCGCACCCATTTGCAGGATGCGACGCCCATTACGCTGGGCCAGGAATTCTCCGGTTACGCCAAGCAGGTTCATTACGCGGAAGTGCGGGCGAAGGAATGCCTCTACCGCATTTACCCGCTGGCCCAGGGCGGCACGGCGGTGGGCACCGGCCTGAACTGCAAGAAAGGCTTTGCCGAACTATTTGCCAAGAAGGTGGCGGATATGACCCACCTGCCCTTCGCAAGCGCCGATAACAAGTTTGAAGCGATGGCCGCGCATGATGCGATGGTGGAAGCTTCGGGCGTCATGAACACCATTGCGGTCTCGTTCATGAAGATTGCCAATGATATGCGTTTGCTGGGGAGTGGCCCCCGCTGCGGCATTGGCGAAATTTCACTGCCGGAAAACGAACCGGGCTCGTCGATTATGCCGGGCAAGGTCAACCCCACCCAGTCGGAGGCCATGACGATGGTGGCGGCGCAGGTGATGGGTAATAACGTGGCGGTGACGGTGGCGGGCTCGAATGGCCATTTTGAACTTAACGTGTTCAAGCCGGTGATTATTTATAATCTGCTGCAGTCCATTAAACTGCTGGCCGATACCGCCATGAGCTTTACCGATAACTGCGTGGTGGGCATTACCGCCAATGAAGCGCGGATCAAGAAGCTGGTGAATGAAAGCCTGATGCTGGTCACCGCCCTCAACCCGCATATCGGTTACGACAACGCCGCCAAAATCGCCAAGAAAGCGCATGCCGAAGGCAAGACGCTGAAGGAAGTGGCGCTGGAACTGAAGCTGCTCACGGCCGAGAAGTTTGATGAAGTCGTGCGGCCGGAGCAGATGGTTGGCGAGAAGTAATTCCTTTCACCTCATCCCCGCGAAAGCGGGGATCCAGGGACGGGTCATTATTTGAATTATTGTATTTCGCTGCAGACGCAGCTTTAGCTGGATTCCCGCTTTTGCGGGAATGAGGTTTTGAGGCGGGTACGATCAAATGAAAAAACATTCCGTCACGCTTAACGGGCACCGCACCAGCATCACGCTGGAGGAAGAGTTCTGGCGCGAATTGAACGCGATTGCGGCCAAGCAAAAACGCCCGCTGCAGCAGTTGATTGCCGAAATTGATGCCGCGCATCACGGCAACCTTTCAAGCGCGCTGCGGCTGTATGTGCTGAAAGCGTTGAAGGCTTAGAAGCTATATTTCAGCCCGGCAGTGAGGGTCTGTTCCCAACCGCTGCCGATATTGAACTCCGCGCCATAATCGGCAAAGGCATCCAGTTCATTGCTGATTTTCGCCGTCGCACCGCCGCCAAAATCAAGCGTGTGGCGGGCTTGCTGGACACCGAGCAGATTGAAGCTTGAGCCGAGCAGCGTACCGAAGCGGTGATGATTTACATCCAGCACTTCGTAGCGGTATGCAAACCGGAGTTCCGGCTGGACGAGCGTGCGGCCAACCTTGTAAAGACGCGTGACATCCGCACCGATAAAGGGACGCAACGAGTCCGTTTCGGTATCCTGAATGGCAAAACCGAAAGGCGAGCCGGTTTCGGTATAGCCATCCTGAAACAGATGGATATATTCGACACCCGCCTTGGGGCGAATATTGAAACCATCGGCCTTTAATTTACGCGAGGCTTGAACCGAGCCGGAAAGCTCGCGTTCGTCATACGACCCATGCGCGACTGAGCCCGCCAGCGAGGCGACCCGGTCGCTTTCAACCTTGTTTACAGCAAAGCCGAGATTGGCATCCAGCGCGATATCGCGCCATTGGCTTGCGCCATATAGTTCGATACGCGGCGTGTGCACGCCGGCAGTGCCGCTAGCGTTATAGCCATCGATATCGCTATGCGAATAGCCCACGGCAAGCCCCAGCAACAGATTGGGCTGCACGCGTCGGTCGTAGCCCGCTAAAAAGCCGCCGGTGCGGGCATTGAATCCATTGGCGATACCCTGATTATCCTGCTGCAAGAAGATGCCGAAGCCACGGACCCAGCCGCCCGTCGCCTGAATGCCACGCGACATGCCGCTGACCAGATCCCCCATCGCATCGCCTTCGCCCGCGGCGGCGACCACGATCGGCTCCATCGCGGCGACCTTATAATCATCATCGCCTTCTTCATGCAGGTCTTTGATGCGACGCATGATCATTTTGTTGGCCTGATGAGCCAGATCCAGTGAATTATAGGCGACCGAGCCATCGGGGCTCATGATGCCGCTGGTTTGCGGCGTAAGACCCAGTAAGACGGTGGTTGGCGTATAATTAAGGGATGTATCGAAACCGACCGGTGCATCGCTGAGAGCCAGCGAGGCAAAACGGCCATTCAGCGTGTTGGCGCTCAAGATCACATATTGGCTTTGGCTGTAGGTGCCGGGCTGGAACAGCGCCAGCACGCGGCCATTAAGGTTGGCCGTGCCATTGACGATAAGTTTGGATGCCTCGTTCGGATTGACTTCGATGGAAAGCGTGCTGCTGGCATCCGGGTTGTAATTGCCGTTGATGGTCAATGTGCCGACCGAACCGCCGGGCGAAACCGTACCGCCCGCGCTGGTGACATTACCCGTCACACTGCCATGGCCACTTAACGTGCCGCCGCTGTTTACGATGACATTCGCCGGCAGATTGACGCTGCCGTGGCTGGCATCGCCCACTTCAAGGTTGCCAGCATTCACATAGGTGGTGCCAAGACTGGCGCTTACCACTGTGGCGTTCATCAGCAGCGTGCCGGTGCCATTTTTATTGATGACGCCGGTACCCGTAAGCTGGCCATTCAGCGTGATGTTGTTGCCATTGGTATCAAAGGTATTGCCATCGCCCAGACTGACGGTGCGGGCCGTGGTGAAATTGCCGCCCGCTTTAAGCGTGGCCAGACTCATGGAAAGCACGTTGCCGGTACCCAGGCCGCCGGTGCCGACCATCAACGTACTGGCGCCGACGGTGACATTGCCTGAATAGCCAGAATTATCGCCCATCAGCGCGAGCGTGCCGCCAGTGGATTCCGTTAGCGCGCCAATGCCGGTGAGATTACCCGTGAAAGTCGCGGTCTGGCCGGAACCGACACGAATGGCGCCGTTGGTCGATTGCACCGCAATTGTATTCGTTGCCGTTAGCGAAGATGTTGCATTCAGCGTCGCACCATTGCGCAGAAAAATGGTGCCGCCGCCAATATTGTTGGCGCTGGAGACGAGAACCGCCCCGCCCGCAATGTTCAACCCGCCGCTATGGCCGGAGTTATTACCCGAAAGTGTGAGATTGCCGCTATCCGATTTGGTGAACACACCGTTGCCGGTCATGTTGCCGGAGAGGGTTGAAGTATTGCCGTTCGTACCGAAGATGCCGCCGCCGCTGTTCACAACAATACCGCGCGCGCTGCTAACGTTACTTGTAAGGGTGATCTGGCCGTTATCAAATGTGACATTCCCGGCGGTATCACCCAGATTGTTATCCGCGCTAATGTTTAGCGTGGCGCTATTACGTACAGTGGTACCGCCCGTATAGTTATTTGCAGCGCCAAGTGTCGCCGTGCCCCCGTCCACGATGAAACCGCCGGAACCTGAAATTTGATTGCCGAAATTGCCCCCGGTAACCGTAGCGCCGTTCCGCATATATAAGCCAGCGCCGGCACCCGTGCCTGCACCACCGCCGCCCGCGCCAGCGCCCGCCGCGCCACCACTGCCTGCTGTGACGCTATTGCCGGACATCGTGACGTTGTTCAGCGTAACCGTGGATGTATCGTTGGCGAAGATCGCACCGCCCGCTGCGCCGCCGCCACCACCGCCACCACCGCCGCCGTTCCGTACGCCATAACCGCCCCCACCACCCAGCGTACCGCCGCCATTGGAGCCGACAAAACCGCCGGTATTTGAGCTACTACCGGCACCGCCACCGCCTGCACCAAACCCACCTACGCCACCTGCTGCACCGTTGCCAGCCGTGCCGCCACCACCACCGCCGCCGCCTTGACCGAAGGCACCATTCGTGCCGACTGAACCTGTGCCGCCCGATGCGCCACCTGATGCGGTAGAACCGCCATTAAAGCCGCCACCCGTACCGCCACTGCCAGACGCTCCACTATTTGCACCGCCGTTGGCGCCATTACCGCCGGTTGCGTTGTTGCCGGTAAAAGTTACGCTGGCAACGGTCACATTTGCGTGATCGAGGACAAGAATACCACCGCCCGCCCCAAGACCGCCGCCGCCACCGCCATCCCGGTTGCCCGCCGCGCCGCCATTCGCGCCTGCGGCCTTACCGTTGTCGATGTTCATATTGGCGATGGTAACAGCAATCGTTGAGCTGTTACCGAGCGTGCTGACCGTGAACACATTATTCGCGTTATTACCACTAACGGTAAGCCCCGATGAACCTGCGCCAGTGATGCTCAGATCGCTGGTGATTGCTGGCAAGGCGCTGCTGAGCGTGATCGTCTGGTTCGTGCCGACGGAGAAATTGATAGTGTTTGCGCCGCCGGCCGTGTTGGCATCGATAATTGCCTGGCGCAGCGAGCCCGCCCCGCTATCGTTCGTGTTGGTTACGGTGTAGGTGCCCGCATAAGACTGCGATGACAAGCCGCACAGAAAAGCTGCAAAGGAAATGGTAAGGGCGAGACGGGAAAAGCGCATTGCAGCTCCAAGAATTCGGACAAGTGGGTGCTGCAAAAACTAGTCAAATAAGGCAGTATTGCCAAGATAATTAAATAGGCTTATGGCAGGTTTTGCTTGAATCAGGATTTAAAGAATTTGGCTGCGGCAGTTTTGTGATCCTGCTTGGCGGCGATGGTTTGTTCCGCGCGGGTAATTTCGGCCTGCAGGTTGGCGATATATTCTTTTAATTCGTCGACGGAAAACGTGCCGAGGTCTTTGGGTTTAGGCTTGATTTTGCGGGGTTCGAAGTCTTCGAGATCCATGGGCCCTTCCCCGTCAGGCGATAATATCGGGGATGAGCATGCCTTCGACCTTCACGATTTCGTCTTTAAGCTGGAGCTTGCGTTTTTTCAGGCGGCGCAGCTGCAATTCATCGCGGGGATAGCTTTCTTCCAGCCGGGTGATGACGTCATCAAGATCGCGGTGTTCCTGCTTGAGGCCACCCAGCTTTTCCTGCAAACCTTGTGTATCGTCCATTATCCGGCTCGTGAACTCATTTTGACCGTGAACTGCGGGCGGCAAACTGTTGAAAAGCCGCTAAAAAAGAGGTGTGAGTATAGCGAAACAGGCGCCTAAAAACCATAAAAATGTTAAAGTTTTGGTAACAGCGCCATGGCTTGATAGGAGGCCATGCCCAGTTCCCCTCCCATTAAGCTCGGCCTTTTGACCAGCGGCGGCGATTGCGCCGGATTGAACGCGGTTATTCGCGCCGTTGTCACGCACGCCACGCGCACGCATGGCTGGGAAGTCATTGGCATACGGGAAGGCACGCATGGGCTGATGTTCGACCCGCCGCATGTGATGCCGCTGCACCCCGACAAGCTGGATTTTGAGATGTTCCGCCGCGGCGGCACCATTCTGGGCACCACTAACAAGGGTGACCCCTTCAAGTTCCCGACCGATAGCGGCGATACGGATCGTTCGCCCGAAATGATCAAACGCTTCCATGACCTTGGCCTTTCCATGCTGATTGGCGTGGGCGGCGATGGCAGCCTGGCGATTCTGAAGAAATTCGCCGATCAGGGAAATATCAAACTGGTGGGTATTCCCAAAACGATTGATAACGACGTGGGCGCCACGGAGCGCTCGATTGGTTTTTCGACGGCCGTGGATATTGCCACGGAAGCGCTTGACCGTTTGCAGCCCACCGCCGCCAGCCACAACCGCGTAATGGTTCTGGAAGTGATGGGCCGGGATGCCGGGCACATTGCGTTGCACGCCGGCATTGCCGGCGGCGCGGATGTGATTTTAATTCCAGAAATTCCCTATGACATTCAGGTGGTCGCCAAACACATCAACCGCATTCGTGAACGCGGGCGCAACTTTGCGCTGGTGATTGTATCGGAAGCTGTGACCACCAAGGGCGGGCAGAAATTAAGCAAGGTGCATACCGGCGGGCAAAAGCGCCTGAGCGGGATTGGCGAATATATCGGCGAGCAGATCGGCGAATTATGCCAGGCGGAAGTGCGCGTAACGGTGCTTGGCCACGTGCAGCGCGGCGGGCCACCGAATTCAATCGACCGCGTATTGGCAACTGCCATGGGCGTGCATGCCGTTGATACGCTGGCCGCCGGCAAGCATGACCGCATGGTATGCTGGCGTAACCGGCAGGTGGAAGATGTTCCCCTGGCGGAAGCAATTGCGACCTACCGGGCCGTGGGACCAGATGATGAACTGGTTACCACCGCACGCGCGTTAGGGATTAGTTTTGGCGAATAAGGCCAAAGATTAATCACCAAAAAAGTCAGCTAAAAAAATCTTTTGGTCGCGCCATATTTGGCATGAAAAAGCATGCACAAACTAACCCACGGAAACACCATAAAATTTTATCAAATCATTTTGGTTTTTAATTCTTAACCGCGCGTTCCCAAAAAGTTGTTACGTGGGCCAAGTGATTTGCGCGCGGGAATAAAAAGGGAATAAGAAATTTCAGAATGGTTCAAAATTTAATTCAATATAGCTGCTGAATAGCCCCGTAGAATCGGCTATACTTATCGCATCATACGACGCAAGGTCGCCGGTATGGAATCACCACCCTGTAACAAAGGAGGAGACCATGGCTTTACCTCAACGTATTGAAGCGTTGCACAAAAGACACCACTGGCTGGATGAAATTTTGAGCCAGGAAATGAGTCACCCGCACCCCGATGAAACCCGGATGATGCAAATCAAAAAATCCAAGCTGCGCGTGAAAGACGAAATCGCCGAGCTGGAGTGCATCAGTAGAAAGATCGAAGACGTCGCAACCCACGAAGCGGAATATCGCCGCCGGGTGGTACATTAAAGCCTTCGGATCTGTATTTTTGGGTCTTTTATTTAAAAACCCATTCCCCCAAATAAAAAGCCGGCGTTTTTCAACGCCGGCTTTTTTATACCCCTCACAGAAATTATTTCTCTTTCTTGGACATTGTGCTTTTAAAGTCCTCGACATTCTCGAACAGTCCAGCGATGTCGCTGTTGTATTTACTAAGGAAGTCGCCGATCAACGCGCTACTCTTGCTATCGGCCTGCATGACTTTCGCAATATTATTCGCGATATAGCCCATCAGTTCCGTAGCGCGCTGCTGGGCCGTGCTGCCCTGCGGCGCGTAGTGCATAACGATTTTAAGAAAACGCCGGCGATCCTCTACGACTTCAAGGTCGTTCACATTTTCAAGGATCAGATCAATTGAAACTTCGCACACCACGCTATTGGGCGGAGCCACAGCGGCCACCGATTGCGCGGCTTCCGCACGTTCCAATGGCGTGGGCAAGGTTTTAATGCACACCACCATACTCGAGATAATCTGCTTTTGGATCGGCGAATTTTCGGGCGCCAGCAAGGCGCCGCGCTTGGTGAGATCGATCGCATCCCAGACGTGGCTTTCACTTTTAACAAGATAACCGCTGATGATGACAATGGCTTTAAGCCAGTCATTGTCATTCTGCGCTAACTTGATGATGTCCCCCCCGATATTATACATACGGCCATAATTTTTCTCGTTTATGGCCGTCTCAATGTCGCTGAGAATACGTTTGGCATAGTTATGTGGCATATGTTCACTGCATGCTGTCATGTGCGTTACTTCAAAATGCTCATATTTTTTATAGGCGCCGTCAATTCATAGGCCCGTTTTTACGTATATTTGCATCACCAAAATGGACCAGCCTATCGCGTCTTTCTTACTGGCCGAGAACAAGTTCCACGACTTTTTATTCCGGGCCTTAGCGTAACGATCTGCAATTACCACCCTAATTATCTCAAATTCTATCTATTCGCCGCGCACTCATTTGGTGCGCTTATTCATCGCTATAATCGGGTGTTTAGAAATTATTTTATCTACTTTAAGAAACTCTTTTTTATGTCACGCATTTAAAATTCATTTGATATATCGGAGCGAGGCAACGCCTCAAAAAATAAAAAGGAGACGCTTTTGGCGTCTCCTTTTTTGTTCCAGGCTGAAAAACCGCTTAGTCGGCGAGCGTATAGCCCTTCTCTTCCATACAGTCCTTGATGACTTGCTCGCGGTCATCTTCATCGCTGACATGGCCGCCAACGCCGCCCGCCACTGCGCCAGCGAGAGCGCCCAGACCATAATCGCCGCTGATCGCGCCCCCAATTAACGCGCCGCCGCCGGCACCTACCACGGCACCCGTGGCAATATCCCCGCCTTTATTGGAGCTGCGGCGGGCCTGACGCTGGCAGGCTTTGACATCCTTGTTGTATTTGGCGCCCATGGGTTCTTCCACGGCCGGCCGGTAATCGGCACCGGAACCGGAGCTTTGCGCGGCTTTCGCGGCAACGGGCATGACGAGCAGCGCAGCAAGCGCCAACACCAGATAACGCATGATCAATCCCCTGTTTTTTGAGTGGTTTTATTGGTTTCTGTTATAGCGCGGGCGGCACAGACGATCAACTAGCGGGTGAGCGCGCGTAAAAGCTGGGCATGTGGCGTGGGGCTTATGTCTTCGCGCACCGGTGCCTCGCCTTCAAGAAAATCGAAAGCGGTGCTTGGCGTTGCCTGAAACAGCTCATGGATTTTATCGCGGCCCTGACCGGGCGGCACCCAGGGCGAATAGGCGACTGTTTTTTTGATGCCGACAATGACATCTTTTCTATCTGGCGTGTCAGCCATTGGATAATGCCTTTTAAAAAATGACTTAAAATATGCCGGCTATCTTAGGCCGAATTAGCAACTTGGCAATTTTTGCGAGCATGCAAAAACCCATGTTTTATCGATGTTTCCACGCTTAATCACAGTTTTTTAAGCGGGTTTTGTTAGGTTTAAGGGTATTTTTTAGAAATTTTCAACCGCTCCCATGGCCTCCACACCTGCCGATAAATACGCGAGCCTGGCGCCCGGCATGCCGGCTGAATGGTACGACGCCAATGGCCGTATCAAGTCATCGAATTTGCCGGATATTGCAAATCAGGTGGATCGGGCCTTGCGCGAGATCAGCGCCGTGATGATTGGCGACAACCAGCAGGCCGCGAAATTTCTATTGAAGAACCACGGCCAGGCCATCAAGGCGCTGCTGGGCACGGAAGGCTTTTTACTGCCCGGCAAAGCGAGTAGCGCGAATGACACGAAGGGCTCGTTTACCGGTATTTTCCAGTTCGGCAAAAGCGCGTTCGGCGCCACGGCCGGTGAAATCGCGGATGCCCTGAATTACATCAAGGCCCATGGCCCCAGCTATGATGACGATGCGCTTTCCACGCTGCGGGGCATTGTTGAAAAAAGCGGCCAGAACTGGGACAGCTTTCAATTCACCAAGGATAATTTGAATAATTTCCGTGATAACCCCACCGTGCAGACGGCGGGTGCGATTATTTATCCCGGCCCGCGGCTTGATAAAATCGATGCGCTTCCGCTCTCGCAGGATCAAAAGATCGGCCTGTTCCTGATCTCCCACAATATTCCGGCGCTGGCGGAAAAAATCATCACGGCGGTAAAAACGGGCAAAGATACGAATGTCGCCGCCCTCAGCAAGAGCATGCACGACATGATGAAGGCCAACCCCGGCCTTTATAAGGGAAGCGAAACCCTGCTGGGTATTTTAAGCAAAGCCACCGCCTATGGCCGTACCATGTCGGATGGCATCACCGCGATGATGGATCCGGGCACCGCCCTGCCCGCGCCGGCACCGGCGGATTATGCGGCGCTAAAACCCATCCCGGCCGTGGATATCGTCAAGAAAGGCCCGCCGGAGCCGCCGAAAGATAAATTGATGACCCTGCCGTTAGTGACCGATGCGCCCGACGCGCCGCCCACGAAGCCCGCGCCGGTCATGATCACGGTTCATGGCGGCACGCCGGAAGTAGTGATGCCGATGCAAAGGCCCGCCGCCCTGATGACCGCCGATGCGAAAGCCGCAAAGCCGGCCAAACCGGATTATAACAGCAATGGGCTTGGCGCTATTATTACCGCTGATAACGCGCAGCCCGCCGTGATGCCGTATCCCCGGCCGGCGGAACTGAGTATCCCGGCTGCCGGCGTGCAGCCGGCGGCCGCCAAAACCAAGGCGCCGCAGCCCTTCACCCCGCCGCGCGGCATTTAAACAAACAAAAAGCCCGCTGATCACGGGGATCAACGGGCTTTTGTATGATGGTTTGTGATCGATCTCGTTCGCGCGGCTGGTAGGCCTGGCAGCGTTCTACTCTCCCGCGGCTTAAGCCGAAGTACCATCGACGCTGAAAAGTTTCACGGCCGAGTTCGGGATGGGATCGGGTGGTTCATTTTCGCCAAGACCACCAGGCCAACCAGGCGCGCAAAACAAGATCGTGATGAACAGGAACAGGTTCTTTTGTCTGCATTAGCGGATCAATCATCAGAAGCACAGAAAATCTCTGTCCTCTGATAAGGATCAAGCTCTATATCGAGTGATTAGTATCCGTTAGCTTCAAGCCTTGCAGCTCTTCCACACCGGACCTATCAACGTCGTGGTCTACAACGACTCTTAGGGAAATCTTGTTTTGAGGTGAGTTTCACGCTTAGATGCTTTCAGCGTTTATCTCGTCCGTACTTTAGCTACCCAGCTATGCCACTGGCGTGACAACTGGTGCACCAGAGATACGTCCATCCCGGTCCTCTCGTACTAGGGACAGCTCCTCTCAACATTCCAACACCCACGGCAGATAGGGACCGAACTGTCTCACGACGTTCTGAACCCAGCTCACGTACCACTTTAAATGGCGAAC
>JBEHYA010000061.1:0-12507 GCA_048498415.1 Pseudomonadota bacterium | reverse complement strand
GGGTCGAGCTGGAAGGCGCCGAGCCCCGAGGTCGAACCCGCGCCGCCATACGTGCTGGCCCGGGCGCTTACGCTGCTAAGGCTAGCGGTAAAACTCATCAGGCGGATGGAAGACGTGCCGAAGCGCGCCAGCACAAATTCGCTATTGCCAATCGCATAAAGCCCGGCATTCCCCATGGCCACGCCGCCCATGCTGGCAGTGATCAGGACTTCATCGCTCGCCACCAGCGTGCCGCTGCCCCAGTAAATAAAGCGGCCATATAAGTTCGTTGGCACCGTGGCGGAATTCGCCATCAGCTGCAGCACGCCGCCCGGCACCGGCACAAACTGCGCGAAAGGAAGCGCAAAACGCGTGGCGGAACTGCCGGCGCCCCACACGCCATGAAACCCCAGCGGCACAATCGAATTGCCGCTTGCAAGATAAACGCGCAGGCCATGCTGGCCGCTTTGAATATCGGGCAGCACAAAACGCTGCGCATCCAGCCACATTACCTGCACATGCGTTGTGCTGGCGCCTAAATTTTCCGTGATGCACGCGCCAAAGGTACGCGACGCGGCATCATACAAGGCCAGCCCCGCCGGATTGCCGGTCTCGAAATGCTGCATATAGCATGCTAATTTCCGCCCGTCGCGCGAAGCGCCCCAGCCGACATCCTGAATGTTCGTGGTGGTGCGTGCGAAGGTACCCGAGAGCGTGCGGGCAATCTCCAGCGGCACATTGCCGGTCACGTCGTATTCAAGCGCGACAAAATTATAATTGGTGCCGCTTTCTTTCAGCCCGCCCATCACCATCCGGCTGGTGCTCTCGCCGCGCTTTAAAACCGGCAGCACCGGGACGGCGCCGGGGTTGGAATAACTATCGGGCCGGCCCACCAGGCCGGGGTCGGTATCGCCCAGCCATAAAGGCGGCATGGCATTGGCCGGCAACACTTCAAAAGTGAAATTTGGCAAACGGTTACCAAAATTGCCAAGCTGCAACTGCGAGAGCGTTACATACGCAATGCCGCGATAAGCCGGCACCAAACCACTACCTAATGCCGCTTCCATAATAGGCGACGGGTTCTGCGTCGCATCCCCAACATAAAATTCGCTATCGCCCACAATGCCCGGCGCCCAGGTGCCACCGGCATAAACAATTTTGCCATCCGCCCAGATGGTGGCAATCCCGCCAATCGGCCCCTGCCCAATGGCAATCGCACAATTCACCGCATAGGTGGCGCGTTCCACCGTGGTGGTCGATGTCGCGCTGCCGCCGCCCTTGCCGCCCCCGCCGCTGGTGGTCTCGGTCGTCGTGATGGTTTCAATGAGATCGCTGGCCCAGATTAAATTCCCCGCCAGACGCGCGCGGCCATAGATGATGGGAATGCCGTTGCCGTAACTGCTATCCTGAATTTTTAAACTATCGAGACGCGGGCCCTTAATGGTGCGGTTCGCACCGCCGCCAATGCCAAAAATGCTCTGATCGATCGTCGCGCCCAGCGCGCCGCCCAGCCCACCCAGCACCGCGCCGCCAATCCCCGGCAAAATCGCATTGCCCAGCGCCGAGCCTGCAACGGTAAGAACTATCGAAGCCATGAATTATTCCTTATAGCGATAGATCGCAACCAGCCGGCGCTGCCAGATCTCGCCCAACCCCGTCTCCACCACGCGCGCGGCCGGGGCAAAGGCATGCACAAACCGTGCATCGCTCACCGCCACGCCCACATGCTGCGGCTGCTGGTTAAAGCGAAACAGCAAAACATCACCCGCCTGAATGGCATCCGCTTTTTCAAAACCATGATCGATCAGGCTTTGTTCCAGCCGGCCGTTTTCCGGGCTGCGGCTGTAATCGGTGGCATCATTCACTTCAATCCCCGCGGCCTTTAGCGCATGCACCACCACGCCGATGCAATCCAGCCCCATGCCGCGCACGCGCCCCTGGTGATGAAACGGCGTGCCGCGGCAGCCAAGGGCCGCCGACGCAATTTTTTCGTGAAGCATTTTGAATTACCGAATACGGTTGGCGCGCCGCGCCGCATCCATCATGGCGGCGGCAATCTGGTTCTGGCTGGCCCTGAAACTCGCGGCATCATTGGCGGTAATATTCATCGTGATATTCACGCCGCCCCCGCCGCCATTCGATTGAATGCGCCCCGCCGCCTGCGGCACAAACAACTCCGGCCCCCGCTCGCCCACTAAATAGGGCTGACCTGCATTCACCGGCCCGCCGAACGCGCGCGCATCGAATAAACCCAGGATGCCGCCGAAAAGATCGCCAACAAGACCCCCAGTACCGGAACTTATCTGCTTATTGGCAAAGCTACTGAAATTATTAATTGTCCCACGATCATTGCCGAATAAAGTATTCAAAAGAGGATTCACCACGGCCATTTGTATGACCAGATCCTCAAGCGAACTTTTCATTTTCAACATCGCACCACCGAAACCGTCACTGCCTTTAATGGCATTTGTAACGGCATCGCCGAACGTCTTCTCGTTCGCATCACGGAACTTTTGCAGTGACTTTGTAAAGTTACCTAAATTGGTATCATTTTCCTTCAGACCGGCATTCATCCGGTCAAACAGGCGCTGAAAAACGTCCTGCAGATCGTTGACCGCTTGCCCGGTTGCCGATAAATTATTCTGCATCTGATCAAGAGTATCAGCCATGCGTTTTGTCTTCCTCGCTCTTTTATTGTTACTGCCGGCCTGCGCAAAATCGTCACCCGATCTGGTCGGTCGGGCCGCGCTTACCCGCGCGTATGAAAAGCAACTCGTCGGCCTTACCCGCGACGACGTGATTACCCGTTATGGCGCGCCCAGCCGCACGGTCAGTCTCAGCGACGGCGTGCGGATTATGGAATTTCACCCCAGCCGCCGCGCCCTCGATAATACCGGCCGTTACACGCAGCATTGCAATCTGCGCCTGTGGTATCATGCCGGCAGCGCTAATCCGATTATCGAGAAGGTGGATTACATCGGTGAAGCTGCGGCGTGTAGTGAACTGGTTCTTTAGTTCCTATCCCGCGTGGGCCATGCGTCTCGTTTTTCTCATCATAATCTGTGTCGTATGCGTTGGCATTCAGCCATTGCGTGCCGATATCTATTCGGCGTATTACGAAAAAGCTTTTGTCGGCCTCACCCGCGATCAGATCACTATTCGCTATGGCGGGCCGTCGCGCACGGTGCGCTTAAGCGATAACCGGCGCATGATGGAATACCACGCCCGCCGCCGCGTCACGAGTTACGATGCGCCGCCGCATTCCGAAAGCTGCACGCTGCGCCTCTGGTATGCCAACAACCGGCCGGATCCCATCATCGATAAAGCCGACTATCTCGGTTTTCCCGATACCTGCGATTATTTTCTGAACTTTCATCAGTGATGGTAACCATGCGCATTATCCTTGCCGCCCTTTTTCTTACCCTCTCCGCCTGTGTCGGCGTGCCGCTAAAAACCAGCGTGACGCCATCGGCAAATGGGATGGATAATGAGCAGCTCCATACGGCTCTCGACCAGCAGCATTTATTTGTCGGTTTCCCGCGTCAGGCCGCCATTATCATGCTGGGCGAACCCACTCGCACGCTCAAAGTAGATAAGACGACCTCCGCCATCGAATATGATACGTCGGTGGAAGGTCAGCTCTTTACGGGCGAACCCGCAACCAAGTACTGCGTCATCCGCCTCAGCTATCCCATAGCAGAAAAAAATCCGCGCATCACCAAAACCGATTACATCGGGTATGCCGAAGCGTGCCGGGAGATGATCCAGCACAAAAACGAAGAACTAAAAATTACCCATCCGGATAATTCAGCATCCGGTCCAGCCCCGGCAGATAGGGAAAGCCCCCAAAGTTCACCAGGTTATTAAACGTATTGCGGCAGGTATCGAAGCGCTTGTCGCAACCGGCGTAAATGCTGTAACCATCGCCGCCGGTAATATCGTAGGGCATCGGCAACCACAGTTCGAAAATCCCGCCATAAAAACTTTTGATCTCCATGGATAGCCCGGCATTCTGCCCGCTCGTCCAGGTGACCAGCCCGCCGTTAAACGTGCCATCCGGTTCGCCCCGCGATAAATCCCCAAACGTGCGCCGGTCAGAGGCGCCGGCGGCCGAGCCCGTCACGGTATAACTCGCCAGATTCACCGTGCATTTGCTATCGCCTAATTTATGCCGGCATTCCGGGCTGAACACGTCGCCCACGGGGCGCTGCAATAAATCATGCAGCCCCCGCACTTCCGCCTGATAGGCGCTGCCTTTACGCGTGAGCTCGCCCAGCCAGCCGCGGCGCAGCTGAATGGTGCCCTGGCTTAAATCCTGCCAGTTGCACAAATACACATCGATCCGCGCCTGGTCATACCGCCCCGCCGCAATATCGGCGTCACTAATCGCATCACTTGAAAGCACGCCGGTGATATCCAGATTATCGGTGGAAAGCGCATTTGTGTTCTCAATGGCGCTCGCTGCAAACGAACCGTTCGCGGCATAGGTCACGCCGTCCCAGCTAATATCCTGATCATGCCCGGTAAAGCCCATAATGGTGCCATCCACGCGTGAAATTTTCACCAGCATGGCAAGCGTGGTGGTGGATTGCAGTAAATGCGCGGCAAGCCCGACCGAAACCGATTTCATGCCCGGATCTCCACCACCGGAATATGCGCCGATAATTGCGTGAAATCTTCCACGCTTAAATTCAGCTGGTCGGTATCAAAACGCACCGGCACATCGAATTGATAACCCGCCGTAATCGCCGAAGCTGCCGATGGCGGGCTGGAAAATGTAATAATGCCGGTGGCCGTATCCACGCTCCAGCCGCTCATTAATTGCACGCCGGCAACGCCAATCACGGTTGTTGCCGTTACCGGCTTCACAATATTCCGCACATGGCTGACCCCGCCGCTTGTATAGGTTTTGGTAAGCTGAAACGCAGTCGCGCTGCCATTGCCGGTGCCGATCAGCTGGTCGCTGAAGGCCGGCGCCGATGTGTTATCGGCCGCTGACGTAAAATCGCTCCAGTCTTTCAGCCGGAACCCGCGCGCGCGCCCCGCCCGCGCATGAAAAAACGTGAGCAGCGTGGCGATATCGGCAGCGCTGCGCAAACCCGTCGCCGCATCGAAATGCCGGCGCGCCTGGCTCCAGTTCTGATTGCGCTTTTCATAGCCGCCATCCACCGTCACGATTTCGGTGGAGAACGCCGGCCCGCCCTGACTGCCAAAACCGATGCGAAGGGGTATCTGTGTCTCGTCAAACGCCATGTTTTATCCTTCTTGCGCCTTTCTTATCAGCGCCTGCAAATCTTCCACATCGCCCGCATCAAAATCGCCGCGCGGCCTGGCGGCTTTTAAGCCCGCCAATACCAAATTCATGTCAGCCGGCGTTGATTTCCAGAAATCTTCGGGCGACCAGCCCCACATGCCGCACGCCAGACCCATAGCACTGGGTAGCCAGTCTTTAGGTTTCGATGCCGCAGCCATGCGCCAGAAATTTCCCGATGGGTTCCACGCAACGCATCAGTCCGGTTTCCATCATCGCTTGCGGAATATCACGCGGCATATCCTGTTCAACACCCATCAGGCCAATTTCAATAATCTTGGCGATTGTTCGGGCATTGCCCAGTTTGCCTCCGGCAAAATCCCTGGCGAGATCAAAAATCCCGCAGCCAAATTCATTTTCCAGCTCCACGATCACCGCAAAGCTGGGCCGCAGCACCAGCGCACGGCCATCCAGCGTGATAGTCACATCGCCGCGTTTTACATTCGCCGTCATGTTAAACCGTGGTGAAGGTCAGAGCGGCGCCGGATTCCAGCGAAATCTGGTAGGTCTGCTCGCCGTTATAATCGCCGGCCGCTTCAAAATGCACCAGCTGGAAGCTGCCTTCCAGAATATCGCCATTATCAAAAACGATGCGATAGCCATCCACCGTGCGGGCAATCGCGCGCGTCACCAGCGTCTGCGTTTGTGTGCTGCCCGTTAAAATACCTTTGGCGCTTACCGTCACGCTCACCACGCCGGCGCCGGCTAAAAGTTCGCGGTACTGGTTGCTGCTGCTTTTATCGGTCACATCCACCGCCGCCCCTTGAATGGTGAAGCTGGTGGTACGCATGGCGGCGATCAAAGTCGCGCCGCCCCCTGTGCCATCATAAAGAAGCAGGCTGCGGCCGGTACGTGCGGATTGGGTCATGGGTTTTCTCCGTTAATGTTGAACAATCAAGCGAAAGCGCATCACCCCATGCAGGGTAAGGCCGTCATTATCGAGGGTGGTGGAAGCCTGCTGGAACGCGCAGGACACAAAATTCGCGCCCGTCACCGTCAGCGCCCCGTTATGCAGCACGTCATAGATCGCCTGCATGATATCCTTCAGTTCCTTGCGCCCGCGGTAACGCGACCAGATGTGCAAAACAACCGTCTGCTCAAAACCGGTCTGGTCCTTGGTATCGAATTCGCGAATGAGCACATCGCCCAGCGTGGCATAGGGATAAATCGCCGCCGCCGGCACCGAATCATACACACGCGCCGGGTCGCCCAGCAGCGCCTGCACGCCGGCATCATTCGTCAAAGCGCCATACACGCTTTCCTGCGCGGCAAATAAACTTACCGTCATACAGCCACCCCTTCTTCGGCATCAATCAGCAGAAAACGGTTGCGTTCGCTGCTATTACGAACGCCGCGAATATTGAAAGTGCGGCTGCCCCAGATAAACCGCATCGCCGCATCCGGCTGCGGGCTGATCGCCGCTTCATAGCGCGTGGTAATGCGGTGCGTAATGCTGCCCACCGGCTTTTCGCCGGTTACTTTCTCATATGCGCGTACTGGCTCGATGCTGGCCCACACGGTTGCCACCGTTGTCCAGCTCAGGGCCGCGCCGCCGCCGCCATCCTCACTGCGCGATTCCTTTTGCAGAATTAAACGCTGGCGCATCTCCCCGATCATGGCAGCACCAGATGCTGCAGGCGGTAGGGCTGATACAGCTGCTCGACAATCGCCGGCAAAACCTTGATGCGCATCGCCTGAGCAGCGGGCGTAATATCATCGCCGCGGTTCTCATACAGCGCGGCAATATGCCCCAGCATGCCCTGCTTCAGACTCTGCGGCACGTCGCTGGCATCGCCATAGCCGGCGGTATAGACAATCTGAATGCCATGCGTCTCGCGGCCCGGCGTCGGCCAGGTGGCAGCGTTACGCAGCGCCAGCCGCCCCGGCTCGCTCGCGCTATCGACAAAATAATTCGCAGGATCAAAAACAGTTTCCGTATCGTCATCGTCAAACGTGGATACGCTTGCCACCGCTACCAGTGGCGGGCGCGGCAGATTAATAAAACGCTTCACCGTCAGGTAACTGGAACTGCTGCTGTTCTCGTTATCCCACCAGTTCGTCGCCGTGCCGGGAAAATGATCCAGCCACAGCGTCCAGCCCTGCGTAATAAGCGCCCGGCGCGTGAATTCTTCGCAGGCCATGCGGGCGACGCTGATCAAATTCGTCACCAGCGTGTCATCATCCGTGGTGGAAAGGCGCAAATGCAGCCTGGCTTC
Source organism: Pseudomonadota bacterium (assembly GCA_048498415.1). GTDB lineage: Bacteria > Pseudomonadota > Alphaproteobacteria > UBA9219 > RGZA01 > JBEHYA01. The sequence goes on along the minus strand of JBEHYA010000061.1, from coordinate 5,001 downwards.
GCTTAAACTCAACGGCTCGGTCGCCGGCGCGGTCGTGCGGATCAACGCGGTCATGGAATACCTATCATTTTTTGAAAAGAAAAAGCGTGGGCAAGCTTTTCGCCGCGCCCACGCTTTTCACATGCTGGTTATTAAACCGGCTGCGCCGCCGCCCGGCCGCGCACCGCGATCGCGGTTGCCACCGCGCCCGTGGTCGCACCCGAAACCGTCATCACGGCGCGGATATACCGGTAGCCGCCGATATACCCCACCTTTTGCACCGTGCCGCTGCCGCCGCTGCCCGAAACCGCGGTCAGCGTGCCGCTCATGGTGTTGCTATCGCAGGTCGTCCAGTTGGTGCTGCCATCGGCCGAATGCTGCAGGGAAGGCGTATGCGTGCCATCCGTCCAGGTGCCGAAAGCAAAGACCATGGTGGCGCTGGCATAGCCCTGCAGATCCACCGCCGTACCGTTCGCCGAAGCCGAACGCGCCGCCGGGTTAAGGCTGAGCGCGGGCGAGACGGTGTTCTTGATATCACGTGTCGTCATCGTTTTGTTCTCCTGATCGTTTTTGTTCTTACGCGAATTTCAGCAGCTTGATCGCTTCGAAATTCGTGACGTCGCCGCCCACCCGCTTCGAGCAGCTGAACTTGACGAACGGCACCGCCGTGTACGGGTCACGCAGAATGCGTAAGCCTACGCGGTCGACAATCGTGTAGCCTTCGGCAAAATTACCGAACGCCACCGAGAGCGAACCGGATGAGAGCGCCGGCATGTCTTCCCCTAAGTACACCGGGAAGCCGAGCAGCGTAGACGGCGCACCCGCCGCCAGACCCGGCTGCCAGATATACGCATTCGTCGTGCTTTCCTTGAATTTGCGGATGAGTTCCGCCACCGCGCGCGGCATAATCCACGCCGCTTTCGGCAAATACCCCGCACGCAAGCGGTGCATCAGGGCAATCAGCGCATCGCCCGGGTTGCTGGCGGCAAACGCGCCGGCCGAACCCGTGCCATAATGCTCCAGCGTGCCCCAGGCGCGGCTGTCATCCGCCGTGGCTGCCGTGGTATAGGTGGTAAAGCCGCGCGGCTGCGTCACGCCGTCGCCATTCACGAAGGCCGCATTTTCCTTGCGGGCAAAGCGGCCCGCAATTTTGGCGGTCAGCCATTCTTCCACGTTCAAACCGGCGTCATCCAGCAGCTTCTGCGTAGCCTTGGGCTGTGCATAAAGTTCGAACACCGAAATGCGCACGCGGCCCAGTTGACCCGCTTCGCTATCGCTGCGCGTATCCAGTTCATTAAGCCACAGCGCATCGGCTTCGTTGGTATCACGCAGCATTTCAATGGCTTCGGCATTCACCGTCATCACGGTCGCCAGCTGGCGCATCGGCGTGGTATCGAACTGGCGGGTGATGATGCGTTCCGATAACTCGCTCGGCACCATAAAGCCGCCATCGGGGTCGGAAATCACGCTCATGCCCTTGGCCTGAATGGCATGCAGTTCGGCTTCCGCGCCCTTGGTCACGTAGCGCATGAAGGCTTGCTTGTGCTGGCTATCGCCCGCACCAAAACTGGCCTGCGCCGCACTGCCGGGACGGGCCAAAGCGGTTTTAAGGCCGCTGAGGTTATCCTGCAGCTTGCTGATCTCGCTGTTGATGCGGTTAACTTTTTCTTCCAGCACCACATCGTTCGTGTTCTTCTTTTCAATCTCGTTCAGGCGCTGGTCGTTGGCGTCCTTGAACGTCTCGAAAGCGTGCGCCAGTTCCGCGGTCGCCGCCTTGATCTCCAACAAATCACTCATGGTCTTCCCCTCTCCTTCAGGTTCAGTCTTTTAAAAATTGAGCCATTGCACGCAGCCGCGCAGCGATGGCTCTCATCTCGCTGCCGGGTGTTGATGAAATTGAATGCGCGAACGGTGTCTTTACCGCCTGCACCCGCGCATGGGTGTTGGCCGGGAACGTCACCAGCGAGACTTCATACAGATCTACATCGGTGAGCAGGCGCGCCTTGCTGCCGGGAATCGCGCGGCTTGCAACGGTGCGGTAGCCAATCGAAAGCCCCGTCACCGCGCCCATTTTCAGAAATTCATACGCATCCGCGCCGCCCTGGGTTTTGATGGCCAGACTTCCTTCCACCACCAGCCCATGCGCGTCTTCGCGCACATTTTCCCACACGCCGACCGGCTGGCCCACATCGTGCATCCACAGCATCGCCGGGGTGCGGCCCGCCTTTGTCCATTCTTTCAGGCTGCGGCTGAACGCGCCCTTGGCCACGGCTTCCTGCTGGCTATCCACCGTGCCGAACACGGATGCGTAACCCGCGACATAGCCATTCGCCCCCAGTTCCTTGATCTGGAACGGGGCGCTCAAATGTTTGGTTTCCATTTTTTACCTATTGGTTTTTTGTGGGAGGTAACACATCGCCGCCATCGATGGGCGGATAGCCCAGCGCCGAGCGTTTTTCATTGATGGTCAGAAATTCCGCGCGGCCCACCTTGTCCCACACCTGGTCGCGCCGCGCCGTGAGCGCCAGAATTTCATCGCGGTCGATATCAAGGCGCAGATCATCCGCGAACATGGGGGTGAGCCAGCGATTAAGCTCGCCCGTCAGCTGAATCATCAGCGGGATCACGGTATCTTCATATAAAGCCAGCCGCGCTTCCGCCATGTTGGCGAAGGTCTGGGCTCCTGCAATCCCGATCAATTGTTCGGGAACGCCAAAGGCCAGCGCGATATCAATCGCCGCACGGTCGCGGCCGGCCATCCAGTCCATATCCTTGGGGCTGAGGCCCATTTCTTTCCATTCCAGCCCGCCCTCTAACACCAGCGGCCGGCCGGCATTGCGCGCATTCGTATAATTTTCATCCAATTCTTCCTTCAGGCGCCGGAACTGCTCATCGCTTAAATGCGACGGCCCGTCTTTAGCAGCATACAGCAGCGCCCCGCTCGGCCTTGCGCCATGCTGCAGCAGCGACTGGTTCCACGCGCCCGCCGCATTGTGCTGGTCAATGGCCGGCAGCGCCGCTTCCATCGGGCTCATGCCGTACCAGTCATTGAGGGGATGAAAATTCTTCCAATGCAGAATGGGGCTATGACCGGTAATGGGATCTGCCGCCCAGCGCGAGGTCTTGCCGTTCACGGCATATTCATAACCCAGCGGCAAACCGCTTGAACCCGGGATCACCTTCATTCGGTCGGCGCGTAAAACATACAGCTCGCTGGGACCTTCAACATCCTCGGCGCCCACCGCTTCGATATACGCATTGCCGGCTATCTGAAACTGGCACACGGTATGTTCGATGAACTGGTGCCCGCTGGCCAGCGGGTTGGGCTGCAGCAATAAATCCAGCAGCGGGTGGCTGGTGATCTCATCGCCGTGATCGTCATAGAGCGTAAAGGGAATACTCGCGCACGCCCGCGCGACTTCCGTAATGCAGCGCCACGCAATCACGTTCTTGGCAAAGCCTTCATCCGCCAGCGCATCATAGCGCCGCGGCGTCCAGCGCGGACTGCCGGCCTGGGTATAGGCGATAATGCTGCCCGCCGCCGAGGTTTTCGCTTCCGGCGTACGTTTGAACCAGTCCTTGATGTTCATGCTCTCTCCTAAACAAGCGCGCGCACACGGGGTGTGCCGCTATTCCCCTGCTGCAATTCGGTCAGCGCCCAGACAAGCGCATCCACCCGGTCGGGCGATCCGCTCGCCAAACCGTTTTCCGTGAACCGGCACATCTGGTCTTCCAATTTCGGGTGCTGCCCTACATGGCGCACGAGGCCGCGCTCATACAGCATCGCAACCGGCCACGCCCGCACCGCCTTGGCCCGGGTGGCCCGCACCGGCTTGAACAGCACGTTCTCATCCAGCATGCGCAAAACCCGCGCAATCAGATCGCCGCCCTCATTCACTTCGCCGATGATCAGATCGGCTTTTAATTCGTCGCGCAGCGCTAACACCCGCGCACCCCAGGCATCCGGCGTATACCGGCCCGACACATCCGCCAGCACATAAAAATTCTTATCCACACCCCGCGCCGCCGCCACAATGCCGGTCTCGTCGCTTTTGCCGTTGCTGGTCACCGCCGGGTCAATCGCGATCACAATCTGCTCGATTAAATCGGGCATTTTGCCTACACGTAAATCTTCAATCTGCTCCGCCCGCCACAGCGCGCCATCCACCGTCTCGATGATCTCGGCATCCATTTCCTGCCGGGCCCAGCGCGTCTGGCCGTAGCGCGCGCGCATTTCCGCCAGCACGCCGGGGGCTAAATTTGCCGCGTTTTCTTCGCTTTTCCCGCGCGTCACCATTACTTCTGGCCGGCCCAGCAATTGCTTCACCAGCGCGGTCGGCTTTGGCGTGGTGGTAATCACCAGCCGCGGGTCGTCGCCAAGACGTAAACCCATCATGATCTGGTCGAAGGCCTGCACATTTTTCCACGCCGCCAGCTCATCCGCCCACACGCGGGTGAACTGGGGCCCGCGCAAACGCTCCGGCTCGTCGGCTGAAAACAGTTTAAACCGGCTGCCGTTCACCAGCAGCAATTCGCCCATGCTGCGGTTCCAGGTCTGGATGCACGCATCCGGAATCACCCGCAGCAGGCCGCTTTCGCCTTCCACGCAGGTATCCCGCGCATCCGCATGGGTCGGTGCCACCACGCCCACCCGTGCGTTATCATGCCACAGCGCGTGATAGGCGCAGTCTTCCGCGCCCACGCGTGTCTTGCCCCAGCCGCGGCCTGCCAGCAAAAACCAGATGCGCCAGTTACCCGGCGGGGTGATCTGGCTGGGCCGTGCTGTCTGTAGCCACTTCGCCCGCGCCCGGAACGCCGCCCGCTTTGAGGCGGGCCAGCTCATCCAGAAGTGCTTTTGCAGCAGCAATGGCGGTGTTGATATCGTCATGGCTTAACTGATCCAGCACTTCATGTTCCGCGGGCAATGCGGCATCACTTGCTTTTTTCTCCAAAAGCGCCTTGGCCGCCGCGATCTGCAGGCGGGGACTCATGGAGCTCGCCGACGCGCTCGAAGGCGAAGTT
>JBEHYA010000060.1:0-12683 GCA_048498415.1 Pseudomonadota bacterium | reverse complement strand
CCGGGGCATATATTTTTCTATTTAACTTCTAAACTTCCCGCTTCGCGGGAATCCCTTCGGCGGCAGGCGCCCCGCCTGCGCGCGTTCGCCGAACCATTCGCGCAGATCATTGAACACGTAGTTGCGGCCATTATTGTCGCAGCTCAGGCCTTCCTTCTTGTTGAAGGTCATGACGTCGGCCAGGCCGCCATCCTTGTATTTCTGCAGAATGACGCCTTTGCCTTTGTTCATTTCCGGGATCTGGTCGATGGGGAAGAGCAGCATTTTGCGGTTGGTGCCGATGATCGCGGCGCTGTCACCGTTGACTACCGCGCAGGCCACGGCTTTCTCGCCGTCGTCCACGTTGAGAACCTGCTTGCCATTCTTGGTCTGCGCCAGCACGTCGTCTGACTTCACAATAAAGCCGCGGCCATCGCTGCTCGCCACCAGCATCTTCTCGCCTTCGCGGAAAATGCTGATGCGCAGAATGTCGGCATCGTTGGGCAGATCAATCATCAAACGCACGGGCTCGCCAAAGCCGCGGCCCTTGGGCAGCTTGTCGGCGATGAGCGAATAAAAGCGGCCATTGCTGGCGAATAGCAGGATTTTATCGGTTGTCTCGGCTTCCAGCAAAAAGCCCTGCTCGTCGCCTTCCTTATAGGTAAACGTCTTGGCATCCAGCCCGTGCCCGCGCATCGCGCGGATCCAGCCCTTGGCGGAGACCACGAGCGTGATAGGCTCGCGCACCATTAACGCATCCACCGGCACGTCGGCAACGATCGGCGCGTCGGCAAAGGTGCTGCGGCGTTTGTCGCCGGCTTTTTTGCCGAAGCGTTCCTTGATGCCGGCGATTTCTTCGTCAATTTTTTCCCAGCGTAAATCTTCGTTCGCCAGCAGCTTTTTCAGTGCGGCCTTCTCGGCGGAAAGCTTCTTTTCCTCGCCCTTGATTTCCATTTCTTCAAGTTTGCGGAGGGCGCGGAGGCGCATATTCAAAATGGCTTCGGCCTGATTATCGGTGAGCTTGAAGGTCTTGATTAATACGGGCTTGGGCTGATCATTCTCGCGGATGATCTTGATGACTTTATCAAGGTTTAGATAGGCAATCAGATACCCGCCCAGAATTTCCAGCCGCGCTTCGATCTGCGCCAGGCGATGCGTGGAACGGCGGATCAGCACGCCATGGCGGTGATCCAGGAACGCCTGCAAAAGTTCCCGCATATTCATGACGCGGGGAATGCCGGTGCCATCTAAAACGTTCATGTTGACGGGGAAGCGCGTCTCTAAATCGGTGCTGCGGAACAGCGATTCCATCAACACATTCGCTTCCACGCTGCGGTTTTTGGGAATGAGCACAATGCGGATATCTTCCGCCGATTCATCGCGGATATCATCAAGCAGCGGCAGCTTCTTGGCGTTGATAAGCTCGGCGATTTTTTCGATGAGCCGGCTTTTCTGGATTTGATACGGGATATCGGTGACCACCACCTGCCACATGCCGCGCTGCAATTCTTCCACGTCCCAGCGCGCACGCAGGCGCACGGCGCCGCGGCCGGTCTTGTAATATTCCAGCAAACCATCGCGGGGTTCCACAATCACGCCGCCGGTCGGAAAATCCGGCCCCGGCATCAGCTGCAGTAATTTATCAAACCCAGCATTCGGCGCTTTAATAAGGTGGCGAAGCGCATCGCAGATTTCGCTGACATTATGCGGCGGAATACTGGTGGCCATACCCACGGCAATACCGGCGGCGCCGTTCGCGAGTAAATTGGGGAACGCGGCGGGTAATACAGAAGGCTCGGAACTATCGCCATCATAGGTGGGGCGGAAATCAACCGCGTTTTCTTCAAGGCCCTCCAGCATGGCGCGCGCGACATCGGTGAGGCGCGCTTCCGTGTAACGCATGGCCGCCGCGTTATCGCCATCGATATTGCCGAAATTGCCCTGCCCGTCGATCATCGGGTAGCGCACCGAGAAATCCTGCGCCAAACGCACCAGGGTGTCGTAGACCGCCGTATCGCCATGCGGGTGGTATTTACCGATCACGTCACCCACGACGCGCGCAGATTTTTTCGGCGGTAAATTCGGCTCCAGTTTTAGTTCGCTCATGGCATAGAGCAAACGGCGGTGCACCGGCTTCATGCCGTCGCGCACATCGGGCAGCGAACGCGCCATGATGGTGGAAAGCGCATAGGATAAATACCGCTCGCCCAGCAGTTCGGCGAACGGCTTTTCAAGGATATCGTTGGCAGGTACGGGCAGCGCGGCGGATTTTTTCATGCCGCAACCTTACGGCGTTTTTCCACCAAATCAAGCACGCGTTGGCGCGTGGCCATCAGCTGGTTTTGCGCATAGGCGGGCAGGTTAGCGTATAAATGCCGTTCCATGAAAAAGCCGGTGAGTTTCAGGCCGCACTCGATATCCGGCCAGCTGGCCGCAACCTCTTGCGTTAAAAAAGCGGGCAGAACCAGCAGCCGGTCGGCCCATGGCGCGGCGGCATCGCGGCTTACCGCGCGGCCCGTCTTGGGGCTCACATAGGCAAGGTCGTGCGTGGTGTAGGTGAGCGCGCAGCTTGAAAGGTCAAGCCCGTAGCCAAGCGTTTGCAGCAGCAGCGCTTCAAAGCGCACATAATCGGCCATGCTCGCTTCATTGCCCTCAATGGGCAGCAGATGCGCGAGCGCATCATAGAGCTGCGGCATGGGCTGGCGTTCGGCGGTGCAGGTATCGACGAAGGTCAGGCAGCTGTTGGTGGCGGCAAGGGCGAGGGGCTGGTGCAGAATGCCGGCGGTAAAATCCCGCACACTTTCGCCCGTTAAACTGCCCAAATGATCGAGCAGGCGCGCGCGCCACTGCGCGTTGATCAGGCGGCCCGGCTGCCAGTCATGGCGTTTTTTCGATGATTGCCCGCCGCGCACGAGACCGGCAAAACGCCCATGTTCACGCGTAAATACATGCAGCCTTGCGTCATGCTCGCCAAAGGGGCGGTAGGATAAAATAAAGGCGGGCTCGGACCATTGCATGGGAATCGTTATAAACTAAAACGCGCAAGAATTGTATGCCCCTGCGCAGGTGCATACCTGTTTTAACTTATAACACCTGCGCCAGAATGCGGCTGGGCGGGAAGGTAATGGTGACCGTGGTGCCCTTGCCGACTTCGCTTTGAATGGTAAGGGTGCCATCGTGCAGTTCCACCAGCGCCTTGGTAAGCGGCAGGCCCAAACCGGTACCCTGATTTTTGCGGCTCAGCGCCGATTCAATCTGGCCGAACGGGGCCAGGACCACGCTCATATGCTCGGGCGCGATGCCGATGCCGGTATCCTGCACCGTAATTTCCATGGCTCCGCCTAAGTCAGGCCGCAGGCGCGCATTGATATTGATCTCGCCATTTTCCGGCGTGAATTTGATGGCGTTCGTCATCAGGTTGACGATGATCTGTTTGACCGCGCGTTCTTCGCCGCGCAAATCCGGGAAATCGCGGGGGATGTTCACATTCAGCCGCTGCTTGTTGGTCTTGGCGCGCGCGGCGACCAGCCGCATGCAGGCCTGCACGGTGCGGTTGATGTTGATGACGCTCTCCGCCAGATCGCGCTTGCCCGCTTCAATCTTCGACATATCAAGAATATCGTTGATGAGGGAAAGCAGCAGTTCGCCGGAATCGTAGATATCCTTGGCGTATTCCACATATTGCGGGTTGCCGGCCTTGCCGAACAATTCATCCTTGATGATTTCGGAAAAGCCGATGATGGCGTTCAAGGGCGTGCGGAGTTCATGGCTCATATTCGCCAAAAATTCCGATTTACTGCGGTTGGCGTAATCGGCCTGTTCCTTGGCGGTAATCAGCGCCTGTTCAGTCAAACGGCGCTGGGTGATGTCGTTGAAGGTTGCTTCAAAATGCAGCAGGTTGCCGTTCTCGCTGCGCACCACGTGGCTGTTGATGGAAACCCAGATGATGTCGCCATCGTTGCGGCGCAGGCTCGCTTCAAAATCGCGTACCATGCCGTTATCGAGCATGTTCTGAATCCACGCGCCGCGCTGTTCAGGATCGACGAACAGCTTGCCGTGGAAATCGGGCTGCGAAGCCAGAAGCTCGATCACATCGCGGTAGCCAAGAAGCCCGGCGAGAATACGGTTGGCGTTCAGCCATTCATTGCGGGTGGAGATCTGGCAGATACCAATCGACGCGTTTTCGAAAATCGCGCGGTATTTGCGTTCGGATTCGCGCAAGGCCGCCGCCATCAGCTCGCCTTCCACGATGCGTTGTTCCAGCTCGCTCACGGTTTTGGTCAGCGACTGGGCGAGGGCATTCACTTCCATCTCGCGCTGATGCGCGCGCCATAGATTATAGCTCACCAGCAATGTCAGCAGCAGGCCGGTGGCCAGCGCAATGAAGGGAAGGCCCATCACCCACAGCAAAAAGCGGTCGGGCTTGGCGCCGAAGCGCAGCATAAACACCTGATTATGCAGGGCCAGCGGCAGCTCGCCGCGGATCATGGTGAAGGATTCGGTAGTGCGCAGCAGCGCGATTTGATGGTCGCCCAGATCAAGCGCCAGCTCGTCCATCACGCTGGCGCCGCTATGCGTCATCATCGCTTGCAAAAGGCCCTGCATATCAACCAGTGCAATGACGGGCCGCGCGCCGGCGGGCAAAGCGGTTTCATCATAGAGCGCCAGGTAGAACTGTTTGGCTTCCGCATTCTGCGGCAACAGCTGCGCGTGGTCGGCAAGCGGCGTGGCGTTTTTTAAAATGGCATCGAAATCGGCGCGCGCAGTCGGCGCCTTGGCGGCCAGCGCCGGCTTGCCCACCGCATGCAGCCCGTCGTCGCCCAGAATGAAGAAGCCCAGAAACGGCAGGCTGTCGGCATGGCCGGTGAATACGCTTTGCAGGGCCGTTTCATCGCCGTTGCTGGCCACCAGCATGCGCTGGATTTCGGGCAGCAAATTGAGCTGGCGTTCGACCTGGAGCTGCACGGGCGCGGTAAACCCGCGGGATGTATCATCCAGCTGCACCGCCACATACCACTTGCCGAACAGCTGAATGAGCCAGAAAAACAGCAGCGTGAGCAGCACGCCGATGATGCCGACGGTCAAACGGCTGGTCCGCGCGGCGCGGCGCTCGGCGTCGTCGTCATACGGGGCGGCTTCGTTGAGGTCGGGTTGCGTCATGGATGGAAAAGCGGGCTCGGCACTACTCTATATATAACGTATCACTGGCCGGGATAAATAAAGCGTTAAACTTTGTTATTGATATCGCGGGGGCCGCGGGGAAACGGCACCGTTTCGCCTGCCGTTGTTTCTTTGGTGCGAAGCGCATCGGCAAGGCGCAACGTGGCTTCCCCCGGCTTCAGCGGCTTTTGCTGGCTGTCATGCGGGCGCCAACCGCTTAAAAAAATCAGGTCAAAGGTGGCGGGCAGGCCGGCGCCATCGCCAAACCATTCGGCATAAATTTCAGACGCGCGCGCCAGCACACTGCGGGTAAGCGGCGTTTGCGCCGGCAACGCATTCCCTTCGCCCATCGCCCGCACATCATGCGCGAGATGGAGAATATCATCATACACAAGCGTGAGCCGCGTGTGATCAATGACGGGCAGCGCATAATGCGCCCGCTGCATCAGCGCGGCGGCCGATGGCAGATCAATCACGGGGTGTAGATGCGCGCCGGCGCCCTTGTGAATTTCAAGTTCGGCGGCTTGCAAACATTCGCGGAGTTCATGCAGCGTCTCGCCGCCCAGAAAAACACCCAGCATCAAGCCATCGGGCGCCAGCGCGTTGTGCATTTGCGCGAGCACGCCCGGCACGTCATTGGCGCGGTGCAGGGCAAGCGTAGAGATGATCAAATCAAAACGGCCCGGCGCCAGCGGCAAGACTTCACCATCGCATACCAATGATGGAATGCTGGCATGGGTGGGCGTATGGCCGGCAAGATTGATTTTCAAAACTTCGCGCGCCGGGTTCTGGTTTTTTAAATGCTCGAGGAGCCGGTAATCCCACCCACCGATTTCGGCCACGCGCAGAAAGGGCCGTTTGATACCAGCCAGCCGTTCAATAAGTTCCGCGACCGCTTCATGATATAAAGCCTGCGCATCGCACCGCCCACGCTTCCGCGCGGCCATTAAACGCCTGGCATCAAAAACAAACGGCGCGGTCATTTGGTTTGCAGGGCGGCGAGCAGAGCCAGCCAGTCGTTCCACGCCAAACGTTTTTGCGCGGGCTGACGCAGTAAATAGGCCGGGTGGAACATGGGGCGGCACGGAATCTCGCGCGGGCTGCCATCGGGCAGCGTTGCCTTATACACAATCTTGCGCCCGCGCATTTTGGTGATGCCGTCTTTGGTACGGAGTAAACTTTTTGCCGCAACGCCCCCCAGCAGCACCAGATGATCCGGGTTCACAAGCGCGATATGCCGTTCAATGAACGGCAGGCAGACGGCGATTTCGGCATCGGTGGGGTTGCGGTTGCCCGGCGGGCGCCACGGCAGAATATTGGTGATGTAAACATGCGTGCGGTCGAGCTGAATGGCTTTCAGCATGCGGTCAAGCAACTGCCCGCTCACACCCACAAAGGGTTTACCCTGCCTGTCTTCATCATCGCCCGGCGCTTCGCCGACCAGCATGATTTTGGCGCTCGCGTTGCCATCGGCGAACACTAAATTTTTGGCGGTGCGCTTTAGGGCGCAGCCTTCAAAGGCGGCCAGCTCGGCGCGGAGCTCATCCAGCGTGGTTGCCGTTACGCGGGTAGGCGGGGCGAAAGCGGCAGGGCTGAGCGGCACGACGCTGGCCGGCATTGTTTTGGCGGGTAAGGGCGTAACCGAAACGGTTGCACGGGCAGGCATAGTCTTTCGGCGGTCATGGGGCGTAATATCAATGGCTTCATCCACGCCGCAGGCCAGTTGCCACTGCAGCGCAGCAAGCATTTCCGCATGGTCAGTTAACGAATCTTTTGCGAGCGTCATATAGCCTTTCTAGCCTAAATCTAAAGGGAAGAAAACATGCCGCAGCCCTGGCACCGCGATAACCGCGAAATCATGGAATATGACGTCCTCATTGTAGGGGCGGGCCCGGCGGGTTTATCGGCGGCGATCCGTCTTAAACAATTGGCGGCTGAAAAAGGCAGCGAAGTTTCCGTCTGCGTGATTGAGAAAGGCGCGGAGGTCGGCGCGCATATTATGTCGGGCGCGGTCATCGAGCCGCGCGCGCTGGGCGAACTTTTCCCCGACTGGAAAGAACGCGGCGCCCCGCTGCATACGCCCGCCGCCGACGACCATTTTATTTTCCTCACGCGTACCGGCAGCTTCAAACTGCCCACGCCGCCGCAGATGAATAATCACGGCAATTATATTGTGAGTTTAGGCGAAGTGACCCGCTGGCTGGCATCGCAGGCCGAAGCGCTGGGCGTTGAAATTTACGCGGGCTTTGGCGGCGCAGAAATTTTGTATGGCGCCAATGGCGAAGTAGAGGGTGTGGCGACGGGCGATCAAGGTATCGATAAGCACGGCAATCCCACCGATGCGTTCACGCCGGGTGTGGAACTGGCCGCCAGGCAAACCCTTTTTGCCGAAGGCTGCCGCGGTTCGCTCACGCGTTTGCTGATGGATAAATTCAACCTGCGTGCGAATGCCAATCCGCAAACCTACGCGCTGGGCATCAAGGAAATATGGGAAATTCCGGCGCAAAAGCACCAGAAAGGCCGTATTACGCATACCCTCGGCTGGCCGATGGATACGGCCACTTATGGCGGCTCGTGGATCTATCACTACGGCGAAAACCTGGTTTCCATCGGCTTCGTGACCGCGCTGGATTATACCAACCCGTATCTCTCGCCCTTCGAAGAATTCCAGCGCTTCAAACAACACCCGGCCATTCGCCCGATGTTAGAGGGCGGCAAGCGCTTATCCTATGGCGCGCGGGCGCTCAGCGAGGGCGGCTTTCAATCCATTCCCAAGCTCACCTTTCCGGGCGGCCTGCTGATCGGCGATACCGCCGGTTTTTTGAATGTGCCCAAAATCAAGGGCAGCCATGCGGCAATGAAGTCGGGCATGGTGGCGGCGGAAGCGGTATTTGAAAATTTAAATGCAGGCGTGGAAGTTACGGCGTATCCCGAAAAATTGAAGCAAAGCTGGCTGTGGCAGGAGCTTTATAAAGTGCGCAACATCCGCCCCGCTTTTCAGTGGGGGCTGTGGCTGGGGCTCCTCTATGCGGCCATCGATACCTATATTCTGCGGGGCTTCGCGCCATGGACGCTTGCCAACCATGCCGACCATAAAGCCCTGAAAAAGGCCGCGGAATCGGTGAAAATCGAATATCCCAAGCCCGATGGCGTCATCAGTTTCGACCGGCTGTCGTCCGTGTATTTATCAAGCACCAATCATAACGAAGACCAGCCGTCGCATCTCACGCTCAAAAATCCTGCGATTGCGATTGATGTGAACTATAAGGAATACGCCTCGCCCGAGCAGCGCTACTGCCCGGCCGGTGTCTATGAAATTGTGCAGGAGGCCGCCGGCCCCCGCCTGCAGATCAACGCGCCCAATTGCGTGCACTGCAAGACCTGCGATATCAAAGACCCCACCCAGAACATCGTATGGCGCGTGCCCGAAGGCGGCGGCGGGCCCAACTACGGTGCGATGTAAAATATAAAGACGTTGCGATGAAACATGTTTTACTGATGGCCCTGCTATGCTCGTTTTTTGCCGTGCCGGCGTATGCGGTGAACACGCCGCTGCCGCCCAGCATCATCTCGGTGCGCGCCGACGACTGGTGCCCGTATAATTGCGATGCGCAAAGCAGCAAGCCGGGTTATGGCATCGAAATCATGCGTGTTATTTACGCCAAAGCCGCGAAAAACGTGGATTACGAGGCCATGCCGTGGACGGAAGCGATTAAAGCCGTGCGCGCGGGCCGCTACAATGCCTTGATCGGCGCCAAAAAAGAAGAAACGCCGGATTTTATTTTCTGCGACGAGCCCATCGGCAAGTCGGAGACCGCCTTCATCGTGCGCGCCGACGATAATTATGAATACGCCGGCCCCGCTTCGCTGGAAGCCAAACGCCTTGCGGCGATCGAGGCCTATCACTACGACGACGTAATCGACCCGTATATTGAGGGGAATAAAAATAATCCGGAACGCATCATGTTCGCAACCGGCGCGAATGCGCTGGAAGTGAACATCAACCGCCTCATTGAGGGCAAAGTGGATATCGTGGTCGATGATACAAACGTGTTTTTATACAAACTCAACGAAATGCACGCTTCCGATAAAGTGCGCATTCTGCGCGCCAATAAATCCGATCCGGTCTATATCGCATTCTCGCCCAAAGACCCGCGCGGCAAGGAATACGCCAAAATGTTCGATGACGGGATCGCGGAACTGCGTAAAAGCGGCGAACTTGGCGATATTCTCAGCCATTACGGGCTGAAGGACTGGAAGTAACGTGCATGCCCCGTTGAAAAACGGGGCCCATCGTTCAGCAATCAAAATGCGGATGGATGGGCCCCGGCCTTCGCCGGGGCTTACAGCCTTTATTACGGCTTCCGCCCCGCTACGACGCGTTCAATGCCGCCGGTGTCTTTGCGTAGAATAATGTCGGTAAAACCGTGGCTTCGGAACAGCCGGGCGACGTCTTCGGCCTGGTCGTAGCCCACTTCGCATGCCAGCGTGCCGCCCGGCAGCAGGCGCTGGAAAGCCTGCGGGAGAATGGCTTTATAGGCATCCAGCCCGTCCGCACCGCCATCCAGCGCGGCGCGCGGATCATAATCCTTCACTTCGCTTTCAAGGCCGGCAATTTCGGCGCTGCGGATATAAGGCGGGTTGCTGATGATGAGATCAAAATTTTCGGTAATCCCGTCGCACCAGCTGGTTTCAACAAAATTACTGCGGCGGTGCACGCCGATACTTGCCGCGTTCTGCCGCGCGGCGGCCAGCGCCAGACCCGAGATATCGGTGCCCGTACCCTGTGCTTCCGGGTATTCGTAGAGCAGCGAGATGAGCAGGCAGCCGCTGCCGGTGCCGATATCCAGAATACGCATGGGCACGCGCCCGCTTTCCGTCACGGCGCTGATAAGCGTTTCGCTGTCGGCGCGGGGCTCGAGGGTGGCGGGGTTCAGCGCGAAAGAATGTTTCCAGAATTCGCGCGCGCCGGCGATGCGCGACAAGGGCTCGTGGCGAAGGCGCCGCGCCAGCCACGCATACAGCCTTTCGCGCTCGGCTTCCTTCAGCGGCGCGGTGGGGTCTTTGAGAAGATCATAGGGTTCGATGCCAAGGCACAGGGTGAGCAGCCGCCGGGCTTCGCGCCCGGCATCTTCAATGCCGGCCCTGTTCAGCTGCGTGATGGCTTCTTCGATAAAACGCGCGCGGGTCATGGCCACTCAGGAATTGTCGTTAAGCGATGCCAGCTTGCTCGCCTGCTCATCAGTAATCAATGCGTTTACGACTTCATCCAACGCGCTGCCGTTCAATACGTCATCGATTTTATACAGGGTTAAATTGATGCGGTGATCGGTCACGCGGCCTTGCGGGAAATTATAGGTGCGAATGCGTTCCGACCTATCGCCGCTGCCCACCTGGCTTTTGCGGTCGGCGGCGCGGCTGTTGGCGAGCTGTTCGCGCTGCGCCTCATACAGGCGGGAGCGCAGAATTTTCATGGCCTTGGCGCGGTTTTTGATCTGGGAGCGTTCATCCTGCATTTTGACCACAATCCCCGTGGGCAAATGCGTGATGCGCACAGCGCTTTCGGTCTTGTTCACATGCTGGCCGCCGGCGCCGCCCGAGCGCATGACATCGATCTGTAAATCTTTATCGTCAATTTTTAAATCCACTTCTTCTGCTTCCGGCAGCACCGCCACGGTGGCGGCCGAGGTATGCACACGGCCCTGCGCTTCGGTCTCCGGCACGCGCTGCACGCGGTGCACGCCGGATTCGAACTTCAGATGCGCAAACACGCCGCGCCCCGAAATGCTGGCGGAGGCTTCGCGCAGGCCCTTCAGATCGCTTTCCGAAAAATCGAGGACTTCAAAGCGCCAGCCTTTGATCGCGGCATAGCGCTTGTACATTTCAAACAAAACGCCGGCGAACAGCGCCGCTTCTTCGCCGCCGGTGCCGGCACGCACTTCCAGAATGGCGTTCTTTTCATCCGCCGCGTCTTTGGGAATGAGCTGCAGTTGAATGGCGTGTTCCAGCTCGGGAATGCGTTTCCGCACCTCAAACAGATCCGCTTCCGCCATGGCTTTCATGTCGGGATCCGATAGCAGCGCCTGCAAATCTTTCTCTTCTTTGATGGCCTTCTGCCACTCGCGCACCGCCGTTACAACGTCGCTGAGTTCGGCGTATTCTTTCGAGACGCGCACGAACTCCGCGCCTTCCAGCGTACCGCTGGCCAGGCGCGCGTTGAGCTCTTCGTGGCGATCAATAACGGCAAGATACTTTTCGTGCAGCGACATCAGCGCGCCCGAATTCTATTCGGCAGCTTGTTGAACAGCAGTCTTTTCAGCAGCCTTCTTGGCTTCGATCTCGGCGGCTTTCTTTTCCACCAGACCCACCAGATGATCGACGATGTTTTCGTCCTTCAGGCGGTGATCCGGCTGGCCAGCGATATAGACCTGATGCGCACCCTTGCCGCCGCCGGTGAAACCGATATCGGTATAGGTAGCTTCCCCCGGCCCGTTGACCACGCAGCCGATCACGGAGACCGTCATGGCGGTGGTGATGTGCGATAAACGCTCTTCCAGCATTTCCACGGTCTTGATCACGTTGTATTGCTGACGCGCACATGAGGGGCACGAGATCACAGTCACGCCGCGACGGCGCAGGCCCATGCTCTTCAGCATGTCGTAGGCCACTTTTACTTCTTCTTCCGGCTCTGCCGAGAGCGAGACGCGCATCGTATCGCCGATGCCACTCCACAGCAGCATGCCAAGACCGATGGAAGACTTCACGGTGCCCATGCGGGTGCCGCCGGCTTCCGTAATGCCGATATGCAAAGGATAATCACAGGCTTCCGCGAGCGCCTGATAGGCGGCCACGGCCAGGAATACATCCGACGCTTTCACCGAAATATTGGTGTTGGTGAAGCCGTTATCTTCCAGAATTTTAATGTGGTCGAGCGCGCTTTCCACCATCGCTTCGGGGCAGGGCTCGCCGTATTTTTCCAGCAGATCCTGTTCCAGCGAACCGGCGTTTACGCCCACACGGATGGCGCAGTTGTTATCAATCGCGGCCTTCACCACTTCTTTCACGCGGTCGGCCGCGCCGATGTTGCCCGGATTAATGCGAAGTTCCGCAATGCCCGACGTTGCAGCTTCTAACGCGCGTTTGTAATGGAAATGAATATCGGCGCTGATCGGGCCGTTGGCGCGTTTCACGATTTCCGGCAGCGCAGCCGTGGAGCCTTCATCCGGGCAGGAGACGCGCATCATGTCGGCGCCCAGCGCAAAGCAGCGGTTGACCTGCGCCACGGTGCCTTCAATGTCGGTGGTGAGCGTGGTGGTCATGGATTGCACCAAGATCGGCGCATCGCCGCCCATCTCCAGCGGCCCGACCTTGATCTTGCGGCAGGCGCGGCGGTGAATTTGCCGCCAGGGGCGGATGTGGTGCATATCGTCGTCGTGACTCATAATCGTCTCATCTATTTGATCAACACGTTAACCCTATCAACCTCTCCCCTTGAGGGAGAGGTTGCAAGAACTTAGGTTTGCCGCTTGGCAAGCCTTAGTTCT
>JBEHYA010000059.1:0-12886 GCA_048498415.1 Pseudomonadota bacterium | reverse complement strand
GGCCGGCCGTGAACGGCGAGGGCCGCTTCCTTCACGACTTCATTGAGCGTGGGGTGGGCGTGGCAGGTGCGGGCGATGTCTTCGGCGCTGCCGCCAAATTCCATTACGGCGACGACTTCGGCAATGAGTGTGCCGGCATCGGGGCCGAGGATGTGACAGCCCAAAACGCGGTCGGTGGTGGCATCGGCCAGAATTTTCACGAAGCCATCGGTATCGCCCATCGCGCGGGCGCGGCCATTGGCGGAGAACGGAAATTTACCGGCCTTGTACGCAACGCCCGCTTTTTTCAGTTCATCTTCCGATTTGCCCACGCCGGCAATTTCCGGCCAGGTGTAGACCACATTGGGAATGGCATCGTAATTGATGTGGCCGGACTGGCCGGCCATCATCTCGGCTGCTACCACGCCTTCATCTTCCGCCTTGTGCGCGAGCATGGCGCCGGCAATCACATCGCCGATGGCATAGATGCCGGGGACGTTGCTCTGGAAATCGTGGCCCACCTTGACGCGGCCGCGTTCATCGAGTTCCACGCCGGCTTCCTTGAGGCCGAGGCCTTCGGTGTATGGTTTGCGGCCGATGCACACAAGAACCGTGTCGCAGCTGAGGCCATCGTTTCCGCCGCCGGCGGCAGCTTCCAGACTCAGTTTCACTTTGCCGTCTTCTTCTTTCGCGCCTGTGACCTTGGTGGAGAGGCGGAACTTCATGCCCTGTTTTTCGAGCAGCTTTTTCATGGTGCTGGAAAGGTCGTTATCCATGCCGGGCAGGATGCGGTCGAAATATTCAACGACCGTTACGGCGGCGCCTAAACGCATCCACACCGAACCCAGTTCAAGGCCGATCACGCCGCCGCCGATCACCACAAGGTGCTTGGGCACCTGCGGCAGGCTTAAAGCGCCGGTGGAGGAGACGATGTTTTTCTCGTTGATGGTAAGACCGGGGAGGGGCGTGATATCGGAGCCAGTCGCAATGAGGATTTTCGCGGCGTGGTAGGTTTCCGATTTGCCATCGCTGCCGGTCACGGTCACTTCGCCCGCGCGTGTGATGCGGCCCTTGCCTTTGAGCCAGGTGATTTTGTGTTTGCGGAATAAAAACTCGATGCCGGCGGTGTTGTCTTTCACCACCTTGTCTTTGTGCGCCATCATGGCGGGGAGATCGAGCGCCACGCTGCCCAGCTTCACGCCGTGCATAGCCAAATGATGCTGCGCTTCGGTATATTTTTCGGAACTGGTGAGGAGCGCTTTGGAGGGAATGCAGCCTACGTTCAAACACGTGCCGCCAAGCGTGCCCCGCGATTCCACGCAGGCGGTTTTTAAACCCAGCTGCGCCGCGCGAATGGCCGCCACATAACCGCCGGGACCGGCGCCGATAACGATAAGATCAAATTGTTCCGACATGAAAA
This sequence comes from Pseudomonadota bacterium, assembly GCA_048498415.1. Taxonomy (GTDB): domain Bacteria; phylum Pseudomonadota; class Alphaproteobacteria; order UBA9219; family RGZA01; genus JBEHYA01. The sequence continues at coordinate 11,487 of JBEHYA010000059.1, read as the reverse complement.
GCCTTCAAGGAGGGGATAGGCCTTGAAGATAGCGGAAAATCCGCGCTTTTCAACCCTTCGCTTAGACTTCCAGCAGCAGGCGCTGCGGGTCTTCCAGCGCGTCTTTGACCTTCACGAGGAAGGTGACGGCTTCGCGGCCATCGACGATGCGGTGATCGTAGGAGAGCGCGATGTACATCATGGGGCGGACTTTGACTTCGCCATTGATGACGACCGGGCGTTCCTGGATTTTGTGCATGCCGAGGATGCCGGATTGCGGTGGGTTCAAAATCGGCGTGCTCATGAGCGAGCCGTAAATGCCGCCATTGGTAATGGTGAAGGTGCCGCCCGTAAGCTCCGGCATGGTGAGCTTGCCATCGCGTGCTTTTTTCGCGAGCTCGCCGATGGTTTTTTCAATCTCGCCGTAGCTGAGGATATCGGCATCGCGCACGACGGGCACGACGAGGCCCTGTTCGGTGCCAACGGCCACGCCGATGTCGTAATAATTTTTGTAGATCAGTTCATCGCCGGCGATTTCCGCATTCACGGCGGGCAGCGCCTTGAGGGCGTGGATGCAGGCCTTCACAAAGAACGACATGAAGCCGAGTTTGACGCCGTGGCGCTTTTCAAAGCTTTCGCCGTACTGCTTGCGGGCGGCCTGCAGCGCGGTCATGTCCACTTCATTAAACGTGGTGAGCATGGCAGCGGTGTTCTGCGCTTCCTTGAGGCGTTCGGCGATGCGCATGCGAAGGCGCGTCATCTTCACGCGCTCTTCACGCGCCGCGTTCTGGCGGGGGCCAGATGGCGCGGCGGCTTTTTGCGGGGCCGGGGCGGCTTTGGGGCTGTTCATGAAATTCTGCACGTCTTCCTTGGTCAGGCGGCCATCTTTGCCGGAACCGGAACCCACCGCAGCGGGGTTCACGTTGTTATCATCGACCATTTTGCGGACAGCCGGCGAAAGCGTTTGGGCATTCGCGTTTTGCGCCGGTTGGGCGGCGGCTTTGGTGGCCACGGGTGCAGCAGGGGCCGCGGCGGTTTTGTTGGTGTTGGCGGCGGGCGATTTTGCCGCGGCGCTGCCGGATTCACTGATGGTGCCAAGCAAAGCGCCCACAGCCACATTACCGCCCTGCTGGACGGCGATATCGCTGATCACGCCCGCGGCAGCGGCGTTGACTTCCAGCGTGACCTTATCGGTTTCCAGTTCCACCAGCGGTTCATCCACGCGCACGCTGTCGCCGACTTTTTTAAGCCATTTGGCGACGGTGGCTTCCGAGACGGATTCGCCAAGGGTAGGGACGCGGATTTCGGTGGGCATGGGATTTTCTCGTGATTGAACGGGGTGATTAAGGTTTAGCTTTTTCCGAGCGCTTTTTCAACAATCTCGGCCTGTTCCTTGTTGTGGCGCTTCAAAGAACCGGTGGCGGGCGCCGCGCCATCGGGGCGGCCGATATAAACCGGCCATGGGGCCTTGTGGCCGGCTTCGCCCAGCGCGCCTTCAATGCGCCTATCGATATACGTCCACGCGCCCATGTTCCTGGGCTCTTCCTGCACCCAGGCGACATCGGCCTTGGGATAACGGCGGAGCTGATCGGCGAGCTGCTTCTGCGGGAAGGGATAGAGTTCTTCCACGCGCACGATGGCGACATCGCGGATGCCGCGCGCTTCGCGTTCGGCCAATAAATCGTAATAGACCTTGCCGGTGCAGATCAGCACGCGGCGGACTTTGCGATCATCCGAAATTTCGGGCGAGGTCTCGCCAATTACGCGCAGGAACTTGCTGCCCGCCGCCATATCGGCAAGCGAGGAAACGCACAGCTTGTTACGCAGCATGGATTTTGGCGTCATCATCACCAAGGGCTTGCGGAAACTGCGGCGCATCTGGCGGCGCAGCGCGTGGAAATAATTGGCGGGGGTGGAGCAATAAACCACCTGCCAGTTATCTTCCGCGCAGCCCTGCAGGAAGCGTTCAAGACGCGCGCTGGAGTGTTCCGGGCCCTGGCCTTCATAGCCATGCGGCAATAATAATGTGAGGCCGGACATGCGGAGCCACTTGGTTTCGGCGCTCGCAATAAACTGGTCGATGATCACCTGGGCGCCGTTGGCGAAATCGCCAAACTGCGCTTCCCACATGATCAACTCGTTGGGTTCAGCCAGCGAGAAACCGTATTCAAAGCCCAGCACGGCCATTTCGGAGAGCGGGCTTTCGTAAATATCGAACACCGCCTGCTTGTTCTCGCGCACATGGTTGAGCGGCACGAGCTTGGTTTCGTTGGTTTGATCGTAGAGCACGGCGTGGCGCTGCGAGAAGGTGCCGCGGCCGACATCCTGCCCCGACAGACGCGCGGCGGTGCCTTCGATCAGGAGGGAACCGACGGCCAATGCTTCTGCCGTGGCCCAGTCGAAGCCATGGCCGGTCTCAACCATTTCAAGTTTGTCTTTGAGTTGTTTGGCGATTTTGGGGTTGACGTCAAAGCCCGGCGGGACTTCGGTGATCTTGCGGCCGATTTCTTTCAGGGTTTCCACCGGTACGCCGGTATCGCCGCTGCGGTCATCACCGGTGGCAACGCTCATGCCCTGCCATTTGCCTTCCAGCCAGTCGGCTTTGTTGGGCTTATAGGAGGTGGCGGCGGAGAAATCTTTTTCAAGGCGCGCGACGAAGTCGTTCTGCACGGCATCGGTTTCGGCCTGGGTAAGGCTGCCCTCGTTCACCAATTGCTTGGCATAGACTTCGCGGGTGGTCGCCCGGGCGCGGATGTTTTTATACATCTGCGGCTGCGTGAATGCGGGCTCGTCGCCTTCGTTGTGGCCGTGGCGGCGGTAGCAGACGATATCGATCACCACATCCTGCTTGAAGGTCTGGCGGAACTGCATGGCAAGGCGCGAGATGCGGGCGACTGCTTCTGGATCATCCCCGTTCACGTGGAAAATGGGCGCCGCGATCATCTTGGCGATGTCGGAGCAATAGGTGGATGATTTGGCGTATTGCGGGCTGGTGGTGAAGCCGATCTGGTTATTGATGACAATATGCACGGTGCCGCCGGTGCGGTAGCCCACCAGCTGCGACATCATCATGCTTTCCGCAACAATGCCCTGGCCGGCAAAAGCGGCATCGCCGTGGATGAGCACGCCGACCACGCGCTTGTAATCTTCAGGGCCCAGATGCACCTTGCCGGTGCGCTGCTGCAGTTTGGCGCGCACGCGGCCCAGCACAACGGGATTGACGAATTCAAGATGCGACGGGTTGGCATTCAGCGTGAGGTGAAGGCTCTTGCCTTCAAAGTCACGGTCGCAGTTGGTGCCCATGTGGTATTTGACGTCGCCGGAGCCCTGCACGCTGTCGGGATACGCTGCCATGCCCTGAAATTCGGCGAACAGCGCGGTAAACGATTTACCCAGAATGTTGGTGAGCACATTCAACCGGCCGCGGTGAGCCATGCCGAACACGGCTTCTTCCAGCCCGTCTTTCGCGCCTTCATCTAAAATCGCGAGGATGGAGGGAATGGTGCTCTCGCCGCCTTCCAAACCAAAGCGCTTGGTGCCGGGGAATTTGGTGGCGAGGAATTTTTCAAAGCTTTCCGCACGGGTCAACTGATCAAGGATCACGCGCTTTTCAGCGTTGGCAGTGGGCGCAACAGCGCTTTCAATGCGTTCCTGCAGCCATTGTTTTTGGTCGTGGCCGGCGACGTGCAGGAATTCATAACCCACCGTGCGGCAATAAGTGTTCTGCAGAATGCCGACGATTTCGCGGGGCGTTGCGGATTCCAGGCCCAGCACGCCATCGATGAACACGGGGCTATCCATATCGGCTTCAGTGAAGCCCCAGAAAGCGGGATCGCATTCCGGCATCATGCCGTTGGGTTTGATGCCCAGTGGATCGGTATCCGCCATCATGTGGCCGACCGAGCGGTAGGCGCGGATCATCATGAGGGCGCGCACGCTTTTGCGGGCGATTGACTCGGCATCCGCGCTTGAAGCCGCAGGCGCCATCGGCGCTTTTTTATTCTTGGTGCCGGTATCGTTGGCGGGCTCTTTGGTGCCGATGATTTTCTGGGCGGGCTTGGGCGACCAGCTGGCGCCGCGCAGTTCCTGCTTGATGCGCGCGCCGTCGTCCTTCAGTTCGCCAAAGAAATTCGCCCAGCTGGGATCGACGCTGGAGGGATTGGCGAGGTAACGTTCGTAAAGCTCGGCGATAAAATCGGCATTGGCGCCAGTGAGGAACGAAAACGGCGATTGCGACATGAGAGGCCCGGGAGAAATCAGGTTGTACGAATGAATTAAAGTGGATGGCTAAATTAGCAAGGTTAACGGGTAGATGCCAGTGTTTGGTGCAAATCAGCGAATATATACTGGTTCTGTCATCCCGCACTTGATGCGGAATCCCATGGTAGCGCTGGCTAAGAGAAGAAAACCAAATGGGATCCCGGATAGCGCAAGGGCGCTTCCGGGATGACAATGACTATTATGCCGCGTTGGCGGCGGCATTTGTGCCTTTGCGGACTTCTTTGCTGAAGTCTTCAATCAGGGCTTTGGTAATCGGCCCTACTTTGAACTTCATATCGGCGATCTGGCCGACAGCGGTGACTTCGGCGGCGGTGCCGGTGAGGAAGACTTCATCGGCGCTCCTGAGTTCATCGGGCAATATCGTGCGCTCAATCACCTTGATGCCGCGGGCTTTGGCGAGGCCAATCACCGTGCGGCGGGTGATGCCATCAAGGAAACAATCCGGCGTCGGCGTGTGGATTTCGCCCGCCTTGACGATGAAGAAGTTTGCGCCGGTGGCTTCGGCCACGTGGCCGCGCCAATCGAGCATGAGGGCGTCATGGAAGCCATCTTTTTCGGCGGCGTGTTTGCCGAGCGTGCAGATGGCGTAAAGCGAGGAGGTTTTGGAATGGACGGGCGCGGTCTCCGGGCTGGGGCGTTTCCATTTGCTGATCGCGAGCTTGATGCCCTGTTCACGCGCTTGCGGGTCAAAATAGCTGGGCCATTCCCAGACGGCGATGGCCACATGGATGGTGTTGGCTTGGGCGGCGACGCCCATCATTTCACTGCCGCGCCAGGCGATGGGGCGGACATAGCCATCCACGATCTTTTGCGCTTTGACGGCTTCATTGGTCGCATCCATGAGCTGCTGCAAATTGTAGGGGAGCTCGTAACCCATCAGTTTTGCGGAATCGATCAGGCGCTGGGTGTGTTCCTGCAGCTTGAAGACTTTGCCGCCATAGACGCGCTCGCCCTCGAACACGGCGCCGGCATAGTGCAGGGCGTGGGTGAGGATGTGAACGTCGGCCTCGCGCCATGGCACCATTTGGCCATCAAACCAGATGACACCGTCGCGGTCGTGATAGGGGGTGGAAGCCATTGTAATAACCTCTGATAATTTGTGTATGCCCCTGCGAAGGCAGGGGGCCATTATCCTTTATGAACATTCCGGCGCAAGCCGGAATCCAGTTTGGTTTACTAATAGAAAACTGGATACCAGCTTTCGCTGGTATGTACGTATGGGATTAGTACCCGGATAAATGGGCACCTGCCTTCGCAGGTGCATACCTTGGCTAGTAAAAAAAGGCCCCACAGAATGAACTGGGGGGCCTTATCTAGTCAAGAAACACTGCCAAAAGAGCGATGAACGTTAGCCTGGAGGTACCCGTAGCTTTTTAAAAAACGCGCATTTCTAATGCAGTTCAAAAAATCTGCCACTGCCGATGCAAAGCGGAAGAAACCTGGAGGTTGTTCCATCCGGTGCTGAATGAACGCTTTTAGGCGAAACAGGCAGCGCCGTTCATTGCGAAAGGCAAGTGGCAGATCTATTCGTTATTCGCCGTCGTCTTCGCTGTTATCGCTACCGGTGACGGCTTCGCCATCCATCATCGCGCCGGCAACGAGACCTGCATTCGCACGGATCTGGTTTTCAAGCGCGGTGGCGGCTTCAGGATGTTCCTTCAAATAGGTCTTGGCGTTTTCACGGCCCTGGCCGATGCGTTCGCCATCATACGAGAACCACGCGCCGGATTTTTCGATGACGTTGGCGGCAAGACCCAGATCAAGGATTTCACCCATCTTGGAGACGCCTTCGCCGTACATGATATCGAATTCCACGACGCGGAACGGAGGGGCCATTTTGTTTTTGACGACCTTCACGCGGGTCTGGTTGCCGACCACGATTTCCTTATCCTTGATAGCGCCGATGCGGCGGATATCGAGGCGCACAGAGGCGTAGAACTTGAGCGCGTTACCGCCGGTGGTGGTTTCCGGATTACCGAACATCACGCCGATTTTCTGGCGGATCTGGTTGATGAAAATCACCATGCAGTTTGATTTGGAAATGCTGGCGGTAAGCTTGCGCAAAGCCTGGCTCATCAGGCGCGCCTGCAGGCCCATGTGGCTATCGCCCATTTCGCCTTCCAGTTCGGCTTTCGGCACGAGCGCGGCAACACTATCCACCACCAGAACATCCAGAGCGCCGGAGCGCACAAGGGTGTCGGTGATTTCAAGGGCCTGTTCGCCCGTGTCGGGTTGCGAGATCAGCAGGTCGTCGATATTGACGCCGAGCTTCTTGGCATAGGAGGGATCGAGCGCGTGTTCGGCATCCACGAAGGCGCAGGCGCCGCCGGCCTTTTGCGCTTCCGCGACGACTTGCAGCGCGAGGGTGGTTTTGCCCGAGCTTTCCGGGCCATAGATTTCGATGATACGGCCGCGCGGCAGGCCGCCGACGCCAAGGGCGATATCGAGGCTTAAAGAGCCGGTGGAGATGGTTTCAATGTCGATCGCTTCGCGGGTGCCGAGCTTCATGATCGAGCCCTTGCCGAACGAGCGTTCGATCTGCACCAGCGCCGCGTCGAGGGCCTTCTGCTTGTCCTTATCAGCGAGACGTTCGGAAGCAGCCATGGATTCACCTTTTTCAGATTTGACGACGCGGAGGGCGGAATTGGACATTGAGGACTCCCTGTATGTAAAGAGATTTAGTACCGGGTGGGTGAGTTGCATTATTCATGTTTTGTTCTCATATACAAGTTCTATCTTTGTTCCTTATGCGGATGATTCAAAAAGCGGGGGAGATGGACACATAGATATGTGTATGCCCCGGCGGAGGCCGGGGCCCATCTATACGCATCCCGTTTTTCTGATAGATGGGCCCCGTTTTTCAACGGGGCATGCTTTTTCGTGTGCGCAGGCCCGTGGATAAGCGCAAAAACCTGTGCATAACTAGCCGAAATGTGCTATTATTAAGACAAAATTAGCCATGTTTAAGGAAAATAAAACTTTAATTAAATAGTTTCGATTACATTGGAAGCATAACCAGTAGCGGAGCGAAACGAATGCGTGGCCCACACACAAATCCCGGTGCGTTTGCAGAAACAGTAGCGGCGTTCCTTCCGGCTATTGGCGATATGGTCGCGCCCACGCATACACGCCATCATCATGCGCCCGCTATTCGCGTTGGCGCCATCGTGAATGCAATAGAGCATGAAATTGAAAATGCGCTGGGGATTCATGCGGGCCCCGGCCGGCCGCACTATCGGCATGGCTTGCATCACCGCCCCGATGCCGGCGTCTAACGTTTAAAATAAATACGGCTTGAAGTGAAACAGCTCGGTGAAGAGCGAACGGATGTCCATCTGGGGCCAGCCCAGCAGCGTGCTTAAAATATACGCGACATCGTAGGGGAAGGCGGAGAAGCGCGGTTCGCCGCGCCAGACCCACAGCCACGGTATCACGATTAACAGCACGCCCATCAGGCCGATGAATTCGCGGCTGAGTTTTTCCAGGAATTTTTCATTGAACAGCATCCACGCGGCGACCAGCGGAAAGCTGGTCATGGCAATCACGCGCGTTTCGTCTTCCGCCAGCAAAAGCAAACCGGTGAGGCCGATGAGCGGGATGAAGAAGGCGCGGCGGGCGCCTTTGAAATCCAGCATATGCGCTACCGCCAGCCAGCCGGTGCCGAACAGCGAGGCGAGGGTGATGAAGGGATGCAGCAGGAAATAGCCGATGATGTAATCCTGATAATGCTGCATCCAGAGCCCGCGGGAATTGGGCAGGAACATATCGTGCTCAATGAACCAGAGATAAAGCGCGGCTTTGCCCAGCAGCACGCCGACGAACGACGCCAGCGCCCATTCGCGGCTTGGTGAAGCGGGCAGCACACTGGGTTTGGCGAGAAACAGCGAAAGGGCGAGGGCGCCATAGGCCACCACGCCCTGTTCCGCATGCTGCAGGCCAAGCAGCGTGCCGCAGAACAATGCCCACACCATGTTGCGCGGCCACACAAGCGCAAGAAGCATGATGAGATGCGCCATGCCATCCATGCCGACCCAGAAATAGGCGGTGGCCGAAATGGGAATGCTGAAATAGATGATCAGCGCGGCGCGCGCGGCGTGATCGGGCAGGCGTTTGATGATGAGCGCGCAGACCAGAAAGGTCGCGATCATTTCGATGATCAGGCAGTAGACGAAATAGACGGTATAGGCCAGCGGGTAGGCATCGGGTTCCGGCTTCATCACCAGCCAGTGGAAAAGGGCCGGCTGCAGATAGTTCCAGAGATAGTACCACTGCATATGCGCCGGCCGCTGGGCCAGCGGCGCGAGCGCGGTTTCTACCTGATCGGTGAGCGAGCCCATATCCCAGATGCCGGTGCGCACCAGCAGGATGGCGCAAAGCAGCAACGCCAGCTGCTTTAGCGGGATGCGGAAGATGAAATCGCCGGCGCGCGCGAAGAGGGTTGGCATTTATTCGTCCGTCTCACCGGTGAGCACTTCCTTCACCTTGCTGGCCAGCTGTTTGAGGCTGAACGGCTTGGAGAGGAAATGCACGACTTCGCCTTCCTTCAATTGCTCGCGGAAGCGGTCTTCGGTGTAGCCGGAGATGAAAATGACCTTCACATCCGGCTTCTTTTCTTTCACATGCCGGATAAGCGTGGGGCCATCCATCTGCGGCATGACGACGTCGCTGATGAGAAGATCGATCTTGCCCTGCGTTTCATCGAGGATGCGCAAGGCTTCTTCGCCGCCGCGGGCCTCCAAGACCTGATAGCCCTTGTTACGCAGTGCGCGGGCGCCAAACACACGCACGGCATCTTCATCTTCCACCAGCAGCACCGTGCCGGCCCCCGTGAGATCGGATGATTTTTTCTCGCGCACGGGTTCGCCCGTGGCGGCGGCCGGTTTTTCGGTTTCGATATGGAGCGGCAGGTAAATGATAAAGGCGGAGCCTTTGCCGACCGTGCTTTCCACTTCGATAAAGCCGCCGGTCTGGCGCACAATACCGTAAACGGTGGAAAGGCCAAGACCGGTGCCCGAGCCCACTTCCTTGGTGGAGAAGAAGGGATCGAAAATCCGTTGCAGGTTTTCTTTGGGAATGCCGATGCCCTGATCGCGCACTTCAATCTTCACGTAGTCGCCGGCCGGCATTACATCCTGCACCTTGCCGATAGGCTGGGTTTGGTGGTGGTTGCCGGTGGTAATCGTCACGGCGCCGCCCTGCGGCATGGCGTCGCGCGCATTCACGACCAGGTTGATGATGACCTGTTCCAGCTGGCCCTGATCGGCGCGGATGAGGCCGACATCGCGGCCATGGAGCATTTTGAGTTCCACGTTGGCGCCGATGAGGCGGCGCAGCAGGTTGCCGAGTTCGGCGAGCACATCGGTGACCGAGAGCACGCGCGGCTGCAAGGTTTGCTGGCGCGAGAAGGCGAGCAGCTGGCGCACCAAATTCGCCGCGCGGTTGCCGTTCTGCTTGATCTGCATGATATCGGCAAACGACTGATCGCCGGGCTTGTGGCGCTGGAGCAAAAGATCGCAGAAGCCGATCATGGCGGTGAGCAGATTGTTGAAATCGTGCGCGACGCCGCCCGCCAGCTGGCCGATGGCCTGCAGTTTCACGGAATGCGCGAGCTGCGCTTCAATGCGCTTCTGTTCGCTGTAATCGATGAAATAAAGCATGGCGCCCATTTCATGCGCGGCGCCCGACAGCGCGAAGCTTTTGGCGAACAGCACCACCACGGAATTGGCTTCGGTGAGACCGCGCACTTCCACGGGCTTTACGTGGTCTTTGCCTTCCATGACGTTGCGGAGCGCGGCTTCCACCGTCTTGCGCTGGTCGTCGGGGATGAGGGTGAGGAAGTTTTTCTTTAAGACGTCGTCGGATTTTTTGCGCAAAAGATCGAGAAGCGCATGATTGCATTCTTCCACGACCATATTGGCGTGCAAAAGCGCCACGCCAATCGGGGCTTCCGCGAATAAACGGTGGAAGCGCTGTTCTGACAGGCTCAAGGCTTCCTGCCAGGATTGTTCGGGGGTGAGATCGCGCACGATGGAACGGGTGCGGAGGCTTTGGTTGTCTTCGTTCATCACTACGGTTTGCGTGATGGAGACCGGGAAGGTGCGCCCGGGTTTGCTGCGCATGAAGGTGTCGCCATGCAGATGGCCTTCGGGGCCTGCGCCGATGGCATAGGGCGCAAGGTTCTGGGTTTTCTGCGCCATCACATCGTGCAATTTAATGGTGCCGCCCGTGAGTTCTTCGATGCTGCAGCCCAGCCAGTCGGCCAGCGTGCGGTTGACGAAACGGAAGCGACCGGTTTGATCGACTGAATAAATGCCCACCGGCGCATGGGCCATGAAGTCGATGAGCTTGGCCTGTTCTTCGCGCACGGCCTGCTCCGCGCGTTTGCGTTCGCTGACGTCTTCCAGACGCCAGACGGAGTAACCTGTAGAGGTGAGCGGGCGCACGATGATGCGGCGCCATTCGGTAATCTTGCCGCCTTTTACCACGGGGAGTTCCGTCTGCGTGGCATTGCCGATGCGGGCCGCCTTGCGGATGCGCTGGAATTCGCCCGCCACGGTGGCGTTTTCGCTGAATTTGGCGGTTAAAGCGGCTTCGGCGTGGTCGTTATCCTTGCCGATCCAGCTATCGTAGGCTTTGTTGCTGAGAACTTTCTGGCCTTCGCCATCGACGATCACCTGCGGGTTGAAGGCGGCGGCAAACGCTTCGCCCAAAACGGTTTCAATCTGGCTGAGGCGGTTGATTTTATAAATGTTGCGCGCGATCAGGAAGGCAAGGCCGATCATGGCGCAGGTAATCGCCACGCCCGACAAACCTTTGGCCGGCTGCAGATCGAGATTGGCGAAAATAAGAATGCCGACATTGAGAACGACGAGCAGAAACGCCGCGCCGCCCAGCACGACCAGACGCTGCTGGCGTTCCTGGCCTTCCTGCTTGCCGGCTTCCGCGATCAAACCGGCGGCATCATTGGTATTGGCGCTCGGCAGGCGGGGCATCAGGCGGGGGGCGGCGGGTTGCGGCGAATCCATTTTCATGCCGCAAAGTGTAAAGGGTTTTGGAGGTAAGACAACTATTCCCCCTCCCCTCGGGAGGGGCTAGGGGCGGGAAATCCTATCCGTTATGAAAACTCTCCGGGGGCAGAGGATTGCCCGCCCCTAGCCCCTCCCGGGGGGAGGGGGATCCGGCCGCGTCTGCGGCGGCGGGGGGACGACGGAACCGGCGGGCGCGGGG